>JAAWDC010000105.1 GCA_022793565.1 Bacilli bacterium | reverse complement strand
GGTTTCGATGAACGGGAAAATAGTTTCAAAGATTTCCGATTATATCTTTAATATGAAGGTTATTATGTTTGGACCAGAGGATTTAGATATTATTAAAGGTTCTCCACAAGATCGGAGAAATTTTATGAATATCCAGATAAGTCAATTATATGCACCATATGTTCATTATTTGAATGAGTATAACAAAATATTAAAGAATCGAAATGAATATTTACGGTTGATGAATTTAAATCAGTATACGGATCCTCGATATTTAGAGATACTTGATGAAAAATTAATTGATCGCGCTGTGAATATTTATAAGTATCGTTTTGAGTATTTTAATTTTATTAGTTCTAAGATTGGTGCTATTTTTGAAAAAATCGTTGGAGAAGGTACTCTAAAAATTCAATTAGAAAATAATTTGGATTTAGATTGTTATACTGAATTGGAAGTAAGAGAAAAATTTTCTAAAAAATTAAAAGCAAATCGTAAGAAAGAAATACTGCAGGGGACAACACTTTATGGTCCTCATCGAGATGATTTTTGCTTTTTTTTGGGAGAAAATAATATGAAGATTTTTGCTTCACAAGGACAGCAAAGAATGGCTATTATTTGTTTTAAAATGGTAGAGATTGAATTATTTCAGTATATTTTACATACGACACCTATTTTACTATTAGATGATATTTTTAGTGAACTAGATGTTAAAAAGAGAAATCATTTGATTCGGTATTTACCTACAGATGTTCAAATTATTGTAACAACAACAGATCTTAAAAACATTAGTAAAAAGTTAGTTGAAAAGGGTAGAGTATTTATAGTAAAAAACGGTAATGTAGAGGAAAAGGCGGGATGATTATATGAATAATGAAGAAGAGAAAACAACTCATTATGATGCTTCGGATATTCAGGTATTAGAAGGTTTAGAAGCGGTAAGAAAAAGACCAGGTATGTATATAGGAACGACGGATGTGAAGGGTCTTCATCATTTAGTATGGGAAATTGTAGATAATGCAATCGATGAAGCTTTGGCTGGTTATTGTCATAATATAGAAGTTGTTATTAATAAAGATAATTCTATTACAGTTAAAGATGATGGAAGAGGTATTCCTACAGATGTTCATCCTAAAACTGGAATTTCTACGGTAGAAACAGTTTATACAGTACTTCATGCTGGTGGAAAATTTGGTGGTGGAGGATATAAAGTTTCAGGTGGACTCCATGGTGTTGGTGCTTCTGTTGTTAATGCCCTATCTAAATGGGTAGAGGTTACTGTTTATAAAAATGCAAAAATTCATAAAATGCGTTTTGAAAATGGAGGACATACAGTAGAGCCTCTTCATGTAACTGGTGAGTGTTCTATAGAAAGAACAGGAACCACTGTAACTTTTAAGCCAGATCCTGAAATCTTTGATACAGATATTTATGATTATGAGACATTAAAGACTAGAATTCGTGAATTAGCTTTTTTGAATCGTGGATTGTCTATTAATATTAGAGATGATCGAGATTTAGAGGATACTACAGGAGAAACCTTTTTATATGAAGGTGGTATTAGTGAATATGTTCGTTTTATTAATCAAGAAAAAACACCAATTCATGAGGTTATTATTCATTTAAGTGGAGAAAAAGATAATGTTATGTTTGAAGTAGCTATGCAATATAATACTTCTTATAATGCTAATATCTATTCATTTGTAAATAATATAAATACTCATGATGGTGGAACTCATGAAGATGGTGTAAAACGTGCACTTACTAGGGTTATTAATAGTTATGCTAGAAAAAATAATATTTTAAAGGAAAAAGATGAAAATCTTCGCGATGATGATGTCAAAGAAGGGCTTACAATGATTATTTCTTGTAAGCATCCTAATCCTCAATTTGAAGGGCAAACAAAGGGGAGACTTGGGAATTCAGAAGTTAAAAATTTAGCTGACGGTGTATTTGCGGAAGGATTTGAAAGATTTTTATTAGAAAATCCTGAAGATGCTAAAACAATTGTCAATAAAGCTATTTTAGCTAGAAATGCACGTATGGCTGCAAAAAAAGCGAGAGAGGCTACACGAAAAAGTGATTTAGCTGTTACTAACTTTTTTGGTAAGCTAGCAGATTGTAAAAGTAAGGATCCTAGTGTTTCTGAAATATTTATTGTCGAGGGGGATAGTGCAGGAGGATCTGCAAAAAAGGGAAGAGATTCTATGACACAGGCTATTCTTCCTCTTAGAGGTAAAATTTTAAATGTAGAAAAGGCGAGACTTGATAAAGCTTTAGGAAATGAAGAGATTAAGACAATTATTACAGCATTTGGAACAGGTATTGGGGAGTATTTTGATTTATCTAAGTTAAGATACGATAAAATTATTATAATGACCGATGCCGATGTAGATGGTTCTCATATCCGTGTTTTACTATTGACTTTATTTTATAGATTTTTTCGGCCAATTGTAGAAGCAGGGCATGTTTATGCTGCTCAACCTCCGTTGTTTCGTATTATGCATGGAAAGACTAGAAAGTATGTTCTAAATGAGGATGAACTTGAATCTTATTTAAATTCTCTTCCTGAAAATGTTAGACCTAGAGCTGAAATAGCTCGTATGAAGGGATTAGGAGAGATGGATGCTGAGGAATTAAATGAGACAACAATGGATATTGAACAAAGAGTTTTAAGAAAAATTACAGTAGATGATTGTGTTATGGCAGATGCAATATTTGAAAAACTTATGGGTGATGAAGTTGAACCTAGAAGAAAATTTATTGAAGAAAATGCCGGTTATGTAGAGAATTTAGATATTTAGGGTGGTGACTTATGGATAATAATAGAGAAGATTTGGATGAGTTATTAAAAAGGGCAGAGCAAGAAGATGACACAGAAGGTGGAAACCAAGGTGAAGAAAATGGAATTTCCACAAATAATGTGGATAACTCCAAAAAAGAGGGATCAGAAAATAGTGGATTTAGTGGATATTTCCATGAAAGAGATCGTTTAGATCATAATAATATTGTAGATGAGGTAAAGACTTCATTTATGGAATATTCTATGAGTGTAATTGCTTCTCGTGCATTACCAGATCTTAGGGATGGTTTAAAACCAGTTCATAGACGTATTTTATGGTCTATGTATGAATCTGGATATACACCTGATAAACCCCATAGAAAGTGTGCAACAACCGTTGGTTATGTAATGGGACATTATCATCCTCATGGGGATTCTTCTATATATGAGGCTATGGTTCGTTTGGCTCAAGATTTCAATCAACGGTATATGCTTGTTGATGGGCATGGAAATTTTGGTAATATTGAAGGTGATGGCGCTGCAGCGATGCGTTATACTGAGTCGAGGCTTGCTAAAATATCGTTGGAGTTATTAAGAGATATTAATAAAAATACGGTAGATATGGATGACAACTTTGATGTTACAATGAAAGAGCCTAAAGTATTACCATCTAGATTTCCTAATGTATTAGTTAATGGTTCGATGGGAATTGCAGTTGGTATGGCTACTAATATTCCACCACATAATTTGGGTGAGGTTATAGATGGTTGTATCGCATATATTGACAATCCGGATATAGATACTATGGGATTAATGGAATATATAAAAGGACCAGATTTTCCAACAGGTGGTATT
>JAAWDC010000104.1 GCA_022793565.1 Bacilli bacterium | reverse complement strand
GTGTTGTTAATGATCAGATTTGGTCTAACTCTCGCTTTCGTATTTGTTTAAAAGTTCAAACTAGTTCAGATAGTATGGAAATGCTTAAACGTCCTGAGGCTGCAAATATTAAAGAAGTTGGAAGATTTTATCTTCAGGTTGGATATGATGAACTGTTCGAACTTGGGCAATCTGCTTGGGCTGGGACCAAATATATTCCTAGCGACCGAGTGAATAAAAAATTAAATGATTCCATTGATTTTATTAATAATACAGGATATATTGTTAAATCAATTAATGATACTATTTCTAAGGAAAACTCTATTGAACTGGGAGATCAACTTACTAATATTGTAAAGTACTTATATCATCTGGCTGGAAAAGAAGAAATTCCGCTTCGACAATTGTGGCTACCAAGTATTCCAGATAGTATTTTTGTTCAAGATCTGATTCAAAAATATCAATATCAAGCAAGTCGCTTTTGTTTGAAAGCCGTAATTGGAGAGTATGACGATCCCACAAATCAAGTACAAAATTTATTAACTTTAGATTTTATTAATGGTGGAAATTGTATTATTTACGGTATGAGTGGTAGTGGAAAAGAAAATTTAATAAGTACTATTATCTATTCTTTATCTATTCTTCATACTCCACAAGAAATTAACTTTTTTATTCTAGATTTTGGAGCTGAAGTGTTAAAAGTATTTAATAATATGCCTCATGTTGGTGATATTGCGACAATCTCAGATAAGGATAAGGTTTCTAATTTATTTCAGATGCTTGAAAAGGAGATTGCCAAGAGAAAGAATCTCTTTACAGAATATGGTGGTAATTTTTATGACTATTGTACTAAGAGTGGACAATCTCTACCTATGATTCTAGTCATCTTAAATAATTACGAATCCTTCTTAGAAAATTTTGATGATTACTATGATGGTTTCTTGAATCATTTATTGAGAGAAGGTAGCAAATATGGAATTAATTTTGTTACTTCTGTTTCTGCACCTGGTTCTATTCGTAGTAGAACTTCCCAGTATTTTCCAAACATTATTGCGTTACAATTAGCAGATGAGTTTGATTATAAATACTATCTGAATGCTCCTCATGGGTTAACTCCATCTAAATTATTTGGACGTGGTTTAATTCCAATTGATGATTCTGTATACGAATTTCAAACAGCCTATATTACAGAAAAGGATCAGATTAACGATATAATCAAGGCTACTTCTTTGAAATTAAAAGAACACTATCAAATGAAAGCTAGAGCGATTCCAATGATTCCAACTAAGATTACTCCTAAAAATTTAATTCCTCATATCGATGGACTTTCTAAAGTACCAATTGGAATCGATAATGACGAAATGTCTGTCTTACAGTATGATTTTACCAAGAATAAGATTACCCAAATTAGTGGAAATTCTCTCCTTTCTTCTCCTGGATTTATTTGTGGATTAATTGAAGAATTTGCTGAACTATCCTCTGTTCATTTAGAGGTAATAGATGCTGTTAATTGTGTCAATTTGAATGGAGAGGGAGTTCATTATACGAGTGATTTTGATCAAGCTATACAAAGTATTCACTCTACGATTGATTCTTCCATCGATACTAAAAATGTGTTCTTATTTCTTGGAATTAAAGAATTACTAAATTCTATTAATGATTTTTCGCACCAGCAATTAAACGAATTATTGATGAATGCTAAAAAATGGGAGGATTGTTACTTTATTATCTGTGATAATTATTCCGATTTTAAAAAGATCACTTTGGAGGAATGGTATCGAGAGGCTGTAGATACCTCTTCTGGAATTTGGATTGGAGATGGCATTAATATTCAGGTATTAATTAATATTCATTCGTTAAGTACCGCTGATGTTAACCTTTCTTTTGATGATCTAGGATATGTAGTTACGAATGGAGAATATAGAGTGATTAAGGGGTTGAGTACGGATGAATAATAAAGTTTTGGTACGATTGGTAGTTCCAGAGATTGATAATATATATGATATTTACTTACCTATTAATAAAAAAATAGGAAATATCATTCTTCTTTTAAATAAAGCAATCTCTGAACTCTCTGGTGGAGATTTTCCACTATCAGAATTTAATAAACTATATAATGCAACAACAAATACAAAATATGATCCTGATCTTTTATTGGCAAATACTGATATTAAGAATGGTACTAAATTAATTTTACTCATATAAAAAACTTCTAATATAATTAGAAGTTTTTTTGTAAGATCTTAAAATAATATTATAGAAAATTTTAAATGTATAAGTATTTTAAAATGGAATTTTATTCTATTTGCTTTAGATTATCGATTAATGTATTTTCCTAATTCTACATTTTCTATTTCGTTTGCTTTTCTTATGATATCTGCAGATAATTGTTCAAAACCTAATACACTTTTCTTGATTAAATCTTTATATTCTGCACATTCCTGATCGATAGATTCTAATTTTTTAGCTAACATATGGAGCTCTTCTCTATACTTAAATTGATTCGGAATCTGTTGATTTTGTAAGATTCTTCTCGCTTCTTGAATTTTTTCTAAACTCTTTTCTAATTCAAATTGGCATACTTTACTTAGTTCATCTGTATGAACTGTTATTCTTTTCATGGAATCTTTGTCTCCTCTGCCAACATATCTATTTCTTCTGCTGAATTAATTAATAAATATGCATATTCTTTTATAATCTTCCCTACTAATTCGTATGCTATTTTAGAGCTATTTACATCGGCTATATATCTTTCTGCATCTACTCCAACCCATTCTCCAGTTTTTTTATTGATTTGATTGATTCGATTATAAAATGACACTAGTTTTTGATCATATTGCGAAGCTAGTTCAATCATTCTTTTTCCAGAATCTTTCATCTTGACTGTATCTGCTTTTATTGTACTCATACTATTCCTCCAAAAAAACAATAACTGACATAATCATCAGTTATTGTTTGTTAATTGCTCTAATAGCATTTTAATCTGTAACTCTATTTCTGGGATTATTCTATTTACAATTAGGTCTTTAGAGATTTGTAAATTCTCACTTAGTTTGATAATATTTACTCCATCTCCGTACCCATCATAATAATCTGATAGCTTATTCGTACAGATTTTCAAATGATCTACCCCATCTGTCAAGGATTGACTAACTAATACAATCGTTCTTTTAAATTCTTTGTATTCGTTTAATTTCTGAGTGAGTAAGTATTGATCATTCATAATTATTGTTGATCATTGATCTTGAAGCTATTATTTGCTTGATCATTTTTATCATAAGAAGCTCTTAGATTTTCTAAAGCAATTTTAAATTGATCTAACTGATTTAATGTATCTTGGCATCCTGCTTTAATTGTTTGTCCAAACGCTTTTACTGAAGCAACTGTAGCGTCTCCTTTAATTGCGTTTTGTAGTTTTCCTTCTTCTATGGTTCCTACATCGACTAAAGAGCTGTTAATTGCGTTTTTGTAAGAATCTAATCTTGACAATATATTAGCAATTCCATTTGCATTAATACCTTTTACATCCATCTTTGTATTTGCACTTGCCATGTTATTCTTCCTTTCTATCGATTCATTATGTCATTACTAGATTGAAATTTAGCGAATTGTGTTTTATCCTCTTCAAATTTTGTACTGACTATTTTTTCCCATGATTTGAATCCTTTTTGGATTTCATCTACACCTTTTTTGAAGTTTGTTAAAAACTTATCAGCATCAGCACCAACCCAATATTTTTTTACTTCATTTACGAAGTTTTTGTACTCATCTCCAAATAATTTTTTTTCAACAAGTTTGATATCAGCAACAATATCGTTTGCTAATACATTCATTCCTTTTGCACTACGTGCGTGTGTAGCATCTGAAATAGTTAGATCTGCCATTTTTTCACCTCCTAATATCTCCAATTTTGCTGTTGTAATTCTCGTTTTTCGTATTGCTTAATTACTGAAATAAAATCCTCTGAATAATTTTTCATGCTATTGGTAATTACTTTGAAATTCGTCGAAAAGTTATCAAAATTCTTTCGATACTGGTTTCCTGCTTCACCATCGAAAATTGCTTTTGTCTGATTCATTATGTTTTGTAGTTCACTAAATATTTTTTGAAAATCTTCTTCATATGTAATCATGTCTAAGCTCAATTTTCTTAATCCTTGTGCATTAATTCCTGATACACTAGTTTGTCCATAATTGTAATTTCCGTTCATGCTTCTCCTTATATACTTACAACAGTCTTAGAAAAATAAATATTGTTTACTCTCCTATATTTTACTTATAGCACATCAGTTTTTTCATTGTCAACTAATGGAGACCGTGATTGACAATTTTTAACAATTTTCGCATCATATTTCTCTAAATATTCTTATACTTATAGCTTTTTTTG
>JAAWDC010000103.1 GCA_022793565.1 Bacilli bacterium | reverse complement strand
GTCATTGGGGAACTGCTCCCGGGCAAAATTTTGTATATACACATATGAATCGTGTCATAAAAAAATATGATTTGGATATGATTTATATTTCTGGTCCAGGGCATGGAGGGCAGGCAATGGTTTCCAATGTTTATTTAGAGGGAACGTATAGTGAAGTTTACCCACAAATTACTGAGGATGAAGAAGGACTTAAAAATTTATTTAAACAATTTAGTTTTCCAGGTGGGATTTCGTCTCATGTTGCGCCAGAGACTCCTGGTTCTATTAATGAAGGAGGAGAGCTTGGATATAGCTTATCTCATGCGTATGGGGCTGTTTTAGATAATCCTAATTTAATTGCTACTTGTGTTGTTGGAGATGGGGAAGCTGAAACTGGACCACTTGCTACTGCATGGCATTTGAATAAATTTTTAAATCCAAGAATGGATGGAGTGGTTCTTCCAATACTACATTTGAATGGATATAAGATTGCTAATCCAACGGTATTTTCAAGAATTACTAAAGACGAGAAAATTCAATTTTTCGAAGGATGTGGATGGAGACCGTTTATTGTATCTGGAAATGATCCTAAAAAACTTCACAAAGAAATGGCAGATACAATGGATACAATTATTGAAGAGATTCAAGAGATTAAAAAAATTGCTCGTCAAACAAAAATTGATTTTCGTCCAAAATGGCCAATGCTTATTTTAGAGACTCCAAAGGGATGGACTGGACCTAAAGAAGTAGCTGGTAATATAATTGAGAATAGCTTTAGGGCACACCAAGTACCGATTGCTATTGATCAGGATCATTTACAAAATATTGGACTTCTTGAAGATTGGTTAAAAAGTTATCATCCAGAGGAGTTGTTTGATGATGCGGGTAAAGTTTGTTCTGATATTAAAGCTTTGATTCCAAAGAAGAGTGCTAGAATGGGTGCCAATCCTCATACAAATGGTGGTTTGTTATTAAAGGAATTAAGATTACCAGATTTTCGTGATTATGGGGTACAAGTTTCTTATCCAGGAGAGGTAGTTGCTCAAGACATGAAGGAACTTGGAAAATATATTCGTGATGTAATTTTCTATAATGAAAATAATAAGAATTTTCGAATTTTTGGTCCAGATGAAGCCCTTTCTAATCGTCTAAATTATGTATTTGAAGCAACCTCTAGACAGTGGAATGTGGAAAGATTTGGTAGCGATGAGTTCTTGGCTTCTTCGGGTAGAGTTATTGATTCTTATTTGTCTGAGCACTTTTGTCAAGGAGCATTAGAAGGCTATTTATTGACTGGTCGTCATGGATTTATGCATAGTTATGAGGCTTTTGCACGAATCATTGATTCGATGGTGAGTCAACACGCAAAGTGGTTGAAAGTATCGAATGAACTTTCTTGGAGAAGACCAATTTCTTCTTTAAATTATATATTAACGTCTCATATTTGGCAGCAGGATCATAATGGATATACCCATCAAGATCCAGGATTTTTAAATCATATTGCGACTAAAAAAGCAGATATTTCTAGAATGTATTTGCCACCAGATGCAAACTGCCTTCTTTCTTGTTTTGATCATTGTATCAAAAGTAAGAACTATGTAAATGTGATTGTTGCTAGTAAGCATCCAAGACCACAGTGGCTTACTATGGAGCAAGCAGTAAAACATTGTACAGAGGGAATTGGTATTTGGTCTTGGGCTAGTAATGATAAAAATCAGGAGCCTGATATTGTAATGGCTTGTTGTGGTGATACACCAACATTAGAGACTTTGGCGGCTGTATCTATTCTTAGAAAATGGTTTCCACAACTTAAGATTCGTGTTATTAATGTAGTTGATTTAATGCGATTACAATCTAATACGGAACATCCACATGGACTTTCAGACTCTGAATATGATGCACTATTTACCAAGGATAAACCGATTATTTTTGCATTCCATGGATATTCTTCTTTGATACATCAACTTGCTTACAAGAGAACAAACAATCACTTGCATGTGCATGGATATCAAGAAGAAGGTACTATTACAACACCATTCGATATGCGTGTTCAAAATCATTTAGATCGTTTTCATTTAGTTATGGATGCCTTAAAATATTTACCTGTATTAGGGAATAGAGGTGGTTCACTTATGCAGTGGTGTAAAGATAAATTAGTAGAACATAAACAATATATTCGTGAATATGGAGAAGACATGGAAGAAATTCGTAATTGGTCTTGGAAGGAATCTATGAAGGATATTGAAAATTGGTCTTGGAAAAGGGAAATTGAAAATTCAGAAAATTAGGATTTTGCTTTTAGAGTTTATAAATATAATATAAAGATTTATTCATAAGAAAACTTCCTCTAGTTGCTAGAAGAAGTTTTTTTGTTTGAATAATATAAACGATTTGATGTTCTTATGATATTTGTTCTTAATTGGTTGAAATACTAGAAGTTATTGTTGGTATGAAAAATCTTCTTTTCGGAGATATCAGTGGAATCTACTTGTATGTAGAAAGACTATTTTATCATTTAATGTTATATTTGTGTTCACTGAATAATTATTCTTTCTTTGATAGTTCTTGAAACACTGTTCCTAGAGATTGGTGAATTACTAAAGTAGCATATTTGTCATAACTAGTATTGTCTCGATTGATGATTACTAAGTTTTTTCCACCAAAATAGTGGATAAAACTACTGGCTGGATATACAGTTAAGGAAGTTCCTGCTACAATTAGTAGATCTGCATTTTGTAAAGCATCAATACTATTATCAATTATTTTTTCATCTAATGGCTCTTGATATAAAACGACATCGGGTTTGATTATTCCTCCACAATTACAGGTTGGAATGGAATGGTTGTTCTCAAAAATAATTTTTGGTTCATATTTTTTTCTACAGTTTTGACATGTGTTTCGGTAGATACTCCCATGGAGTTCATACACTTTTTTTGATCCGGCTTTGTCGTGTAATCCATCAATATTTTGTGTAATAATAGTTATTATTTTCCCTGTTTCTTCTAATTGTTTTAGATATTGATGACAAATATTTGGTTTTGCATTTAGGCAATTCATTTTTTCTCTATAGAATTTATAGAATTCTTTGGGATTTGATTCAAAGAAACTGTGACTTAGTATCATTTCTGGGGGATATTTGTATTTTTGATGGTATAGTCCATTTTGACTACGAAAGTCTGGAATACCACTTTCTGTTGAAACACCTGCTCCTCCAAAAAAGACAATGGATTCGCTTTCTTTAATTAATTCTTTTAATTTTTGTATGTCTTTCATAAAATCTTGTTCCTTTTTTATTATTATACAATACTTTTTTTTATTGTGTTATAATAATGGTATGTTTTAAGAGATGTGATAGAGATATATGCTTTATTTGTCTAGATATTTTTTAATCGAAAGAAAAAATTTTATATCAAGTATACTTATTTTGTAGATCAACCAGTAGTGATCATGGTATTTTAAAATGTGTAGTGAGGTGGGAGAAATGTTAGATTTTTCTAATCAAGTTGTTTTTGTTACAGGGAGTTCTAGGGGGATTGGGGAAGCTTGTGTTCAAAAGTTTGCCTCTTTTGGTGCTAATGTAGTTATTCATTATGTAAAAGAAAAAGAGAGGGCTTTACTTTTACAGCAATCTATTGAAAAAGTGTATGGTGTTTCTACTCTTGTAGTTCAAGGAGATATTTCAGTAGAACAAGATGTAATTCGAATGGTTCAAGAAGTTATTCATTGTTTTGGAAGGATTGATGTACTGGTTAATAATGCTGCTATTTCTCAAGATAGTTATATTGAAGAAAAAACAAAGGAAGAGTTTGATCAAGTATTATCGGTTAATTTAGTTGGCACTTTTTTAATGACTAAATACGTTATTCAAGAGATGAGAAAGGTTGATTCTGGTAATGTTGTAATGATTGCATCTACGAATGGAATTGATACGAATCTTCCTTGGTCTATTGACTATGATGCTTCAAAAGCTGGGGTTATCTCACTTGCCAAAAATTTTGCTTTAGAATGTGCTCCTTGTATTAGAGTAAATACAGTAGCACCAGGTTGGGTAAATACGGAGGATGTATTAGAAATGAATCCAGATATTATTGAAGAGGAAAAAGGAAAATGTTTACTAAAGAGATTTGCTAGTCCTATAGAGATTGCTAATGTTGTATGTTTTCTAGCATCAGAAGAGGCATCTTTTGTAAATAAAAGTGTAATTAGAGTAGATGGCGGAATCAAGTAATTATAAAAAGTAGGAGATAAAGATGGTTAGAATTGAAGTTATACCAAATACAGATATATTAAACATAGCCGATTATGATGAAATATCAATTAGTGCGGAACATGGAGTTTTATTTAGAGATTTTTGTCAAAAGAAGAAACTACCAATCGACCTTCCTTATATTGGAGGGCAATATTGGGCAAAAGAGATTGCACGTCTTGGGCATATCGCTATTATGGAAGATAGGTTTGAAATATGTGCTTATGCAAATTATAAATTAAATCGTTATCAAAGAAATAGGATAGTGATGAAAAAAAGAGAATGGCAGATGACAAACTTTTCTGGAGTTGTAGTAATGGAAGATGGAAGAACTATAGGTTTTGATAGGGAACTATTAAAACAATCTTTGTATAAAAATAAGGAGCAATTATTAGAGGAAGAAATCGTTGTAACAAATGATGATGTAATTAGAGAATTTATTGAAAAATTAATTCCAGTGGTAGAAAGACAAAAAATATATACTAATACGAGAAGAACGCAGCTTGGAAGAAAATAGATTGGAGTGGAATTTATGTATCAAGAGTTAGGTATCGATAATGAAATTGTTTCTTTAGTTCAAAAATGTGAACAAGAATTAGAAGAAACTTTTAAAAAAATTGACGAACAATGTGATAAGAATAGTTTAAAAGTATTAAATGCCTTTCGTAAACATCAAATTAGTGAAGTTCATTTTAATTTGACGACTGGTTATGGATATGGTGATATTGGAAGAGATACTACGGAAACTTTGTTTGCAGAAGTTTTGGGAGCAGAGGATGCTTTGGTACGAGGTCAATTTATTTCAGGGACCCATGCTTTGACAGTGGCACTTTTTTCTTATCTTCGTCCAGGAGATCGATTACTTAGTATTACGGGAACTCCTTATGATACATTACATGAAGTGATTGGTATTAAGGAGAATGCTAGTAGTTTAAAAAGTTTTGGTGTGTTGTATGATGAAATTGCTTTAGTTAATGATGATTTTGATGATGATAGCATTCTATCTTATTTGAAAAAGAATTCTGTAAGGATGATTGAAATCCAAAGATCTAAGGGGTATTCTACTCGAAAAAGTCTTGGGATTAAAAAATTAGAAAGAATTATTCCTAAGATTAAAGAAGTAAGTCCAGATACTATTATCATGGTAGATAATTGTTATTGTGAATTTGTTGAAGAATTAACACCTACGGAAGTTGGAGCAGACGTTATGGTTGGTTCTTTAATTAAAAATCTCGGTGGTGGAATTGCTTCTAATGGTGCATATATCGCTGGAAGAAGGGATTTAGTAAATCTAGCGGGAGAGAGACTTACATGTCCAGGGGAAGGAAGAGAGGTTGGACCTAGTCTTGGAATGAATCGTCAATTTTTGCAGGGATTATTTTTTGCGCCAAGTGTTGTTTCTTCTAGTTTAAAGACAGCTATTTTATCCTCTCTTGCTTTAGAGAAACTTGGGTATCAAGTAGAGCCAAAATGGAGTGACTCTAGGGCGGATATTGTTCAAAATATTATTTTTGGGAATTCAAAGGACTTGATTCATTATTGTCAAGGAATTCAAATGGCTTCTCCAATAGATTCTAATGCTGTTCCTGAACCTTGGGATATGCCTGGATATGAAGATAAAGTAATTATGGCAGCAGGTGCTTTTACGCAGGGGTCTTCGATTGAACTTTCTTGTGATGGTCCAATTCGTCCACCATATATAGCTTATATGCAAGGTGGACTTACGTATTCATATGGAAAACTGGGTGTTATGAAAGCTATTTCACAAATTTTGAAATATAAAGAATAGGTGGGAATAATGGATGAAAATGCTATTTAAGCAGAAATTTTTTTCTTGGTTTGATCGTTATGATATTTATGATGAAGAGGGAAACATTTTGTACTATGTGCAGGGTGAACTTTCTTTAGGACATCAGTTGCGTATTTATGATTTTAATCATCAGGAAGTGGGCTTAATTAAGGAAAAAGCACTAACTTTACTTCCGAAATTTACAATGTATGTAGGAGATCAAGAAGTGGGAAAGATCTGTGGTGATTTTTCGCTTTTTACTCCTAAATTTCATTTGACTTGTAATGATTGGATTGTCACAGGAGATGTTTTTGAATGGGATTACAAGGTGGTTAATTCTAAAGAAGAACCTATTATGATAGTAAGTAAAAAAATATGGCAGCTTACAGATACTTATGTTATTGATGTATTTGAAGAACAGAATGCACTTTATTCTTTGATGATTGTTTTAGCGATTGATGCAGCAAAATGTCATAATAGTTAAGAGCTTAGAATATATTTATTAAAACTGTTTGTGAGGATTTCTGTTGGGAGGTTCTCGCTTTTTTATTTTATTTTTATAAAATACTCGTATGCGCATT
>JAAWDC010000102.1 GCA_022793565.1 Bacilli bacterium | reverse complement strand
CTCATTATACCCCCCCCCCAGGAATTTTGGCAAGGGATAATTAGGAAAATTGTCTACAATATACTAAAAGACAAAAAGGTCAGATGTATTTCTGACCTTTTATTGCTCATTAGAATCACCCTGTTCAGATTCTAAATGGCAAGAATAATTCTGTGCTTCTAAATTATTTTTAATAGCATCTACATTTTGATCTAAATAATAAGATACACTAATAACTCTCACTTCTTCTCCAACCGTAATTGTTGTATCAGAAAAGTTTTTTAAATCAAACTTATTCTCCATGTGAATCAATGTCTCTGACAAACTATTAGAAGCCTGACACTGATACTCAAAACCAGGAACTTTTAAATACTCTTTTGGAGGTAAAGAACAACTACCTTCTTTCCCTTCTTCTATATCAAATACCTCTTTTTCTTGAGAAAACCTCCTTTCAGTTGTTTCCACATAGACCTTTAATTCATTATTTTGATACGCAAAAGTTCTAGTAATTTTAGGATCTCCTGTCCCTTCAGAATCTTTAATACAAATCATTTGATCATATTTGCTCATATCAATAGGTCCAGAGGACGGCTCTGGTTTTTTATCCTCATTTGAAATAGGTGGTGGAGTTAATGTAGGCGTAAACTCATCTTCCGCAAAAAAAATACGGAAAAGTGGTGGCAAAACCATCAAAGAAGTAAGAAAGATAATCCCTACAATAGAAAAAGTCCACTCCTTCACACTTAATGGCGTCTTTTGTCCTTTTTGCTTTTCCATATCTATCCCTCAATTCTCTTTTATATCATCTTACCACAGATCTCAACAATTGAGAAGTTCAATCATATAAACAATATAAATTTTTCATCTATCGATCACAAGACCAAATAAATGAATAAGATCCATAGCCTGTTCCCTAGAAATAATCATCCCTTGTAAATTATTAGCATCCACTCGAATTCCTTCCAAATTACAAGTAGAAACATTAATTTCCTTCATAGAGGTTTCCAAAAATTCGGCATTTAAAAAATTACAAGAATGAAATTCGGTCCCCAAAAATGAAAGTGAATGAAAACGAGCTTCTTGAAAATTTCCATTGACAAATTCAACACTTTTCATTTTAGAATCTACAAAATTACTATAGCAAAAATTACAATCTTCAAACAAGCAATCATAAAAATGCGCTTTGATAAATTCTGTACCAACAAATTTACAATGATAAAATTCTACTCTATGAAAAGAACGATCTCCAAAATCGATATTAGAAAAATCACATTGCTCAAAAATAGTATCCATAATATGAATTCCTTGTAAATTAGCATTCTCAAACATTATATTTTTAAATTGACACTCATTCCATTCTGTAACATAATTAGAACCACAATAAGATTGATTCGAAAAACTTTTTTGATACCATTCTGTCTCTCGTTCCACTTCTTGAAAAGAAGCATCTTCTATATATTTAATTTTAGGTTTCTCTCTTTTTTTTGCTTTCATATCCATATTCTTTCTTTTTATTTTCTTATATTATAATACTTCTTGTTTTTTAATACTAGCCAATCAATAAAATTTTTCAAATAACAAAAAAAGAAAAGAATTATAATAAATACAATTCCTCTCCCTCTTTCAAAGAAATAATGTATTTTCCACTCTTTTCACAACGAAAAATTAATCTCGGCTTTGAAATAACTTCAGAATCCTCTTCAGGGGGATCTAAAGTTTCCGTAAGCTTTGGATAAAGTTTAGCCCATCCTTCTTGATAAGCTATATAAAAGTCTTGAACTTTGTACCAAGAATATCCATCTTTTTCTACCCTTTCTTGATAATCATAAATTCCTGGTTGAACATATCCTATTTTTTCTCCTTGAAGAGATGGAGTCTTTCTAGCATTCAAATTATGAACTAAAACTTCAATTTGATCTTTATACAAATCTCTTTCTACAGGGGTTCCAATAACATCGTTTGGAAGAGTAACCCAAGGAAGATACCCTCCCCAAATTTCTGTCGTAAAAGCCCGGTCAACATAAAAGACGTCTTCTGGCTTTTTCGTATCTCCTTCAATTACCCAACTACCATTACTATTTTTTCGCCAATTATTGCTACTACCCCTTCCACAAGTTATATGAATATGATTACTAGAAGCCCCATCTACACCTTCATGACAAATCACTTCTCCTCGATGATATTTTCTACCTACTGTAACTAAAGCCAAATCTGAATCGTTAGAATGGGTCAAAGTCATAAAAGCAATATCTTCAAACGTTGGAGTAACCACCCGAGAAGTAGATACAAGCCATACTGTGTTAGTGGCACTATTAGAAACACCCTTTACTGCGGTTACAACCATTTCATCGCATGGACAATAAATAGCCTCACTTCCACTATTCTCTCCTCCATCATCAATTGGATAATCTTTAAAGTCTGTATGATCCCAATGCCTTCTATGCGAAGTATCTCCATAATAGCTTTGAGTAATTCGCATGTGCTTTAATGGATATGTCATGTAATTTTTAATCACGTGAAATCTCTCCTATAATATCTTCATTCTTAGAATTTGTTTTATCTACCACAGTTTCTTGATCTTGCTTCTTGCCTGCTCTAAGCTCTGTATATGTAGTAAGTTTCCCTTCTAAATTACGATAGATCGTATCCGCCCCAATAAAGCTAAACAATCCTACCCATAAGCTTTGAATTGTACTCAAATCAGAAAAGGTTCTAGAAAAGATAAAACCAAAAAGCATATTTACAACAAAACTATATCCAGTCACAAACCGATTATTTTTACAGAATTTCTTTGTCTTTTGGATGAATGCCACAGTCACTGTACTACACGCAATAGCGATAATTAATAACTCCTGTAGCATATCCCAATTCAATGACATTTTTCTTCACCCATTATAATTTATGCACCACCCCTTAAAGCACCTGTTTCTTTATCCCTACTTTCTTCTTCAAATAACTTATACGGAAGTAATACTTGGAATTTTCCAGAACTATATGGAGCTACCTGATAAGGAGAAAAAAAGAATAAATATCCATTCTCCGTAATTGCAAAGTGAGAAAAATTCTCTTTCTCAGGAGAGGTTCCTTGAATCATCATATCATAACTAACAATTGCTGGATTTTTCGATAATTTTTCACGAACATTCTTAGAAACAGTCTTTAGAAATGATGCATCCTTTTCAATCAAATAATCAATCGTTATAATTTCATTCGTGTCTTTATCATAAATAACGCTACTATAAAAAGAATATGGATGAG
>JAAWDC010000101.1 GCA_022793565.1 Bacilli bacterium | reverse complement strand
TTCAAACTAGTAAAAATTTCCAAAAAATCGCAAGAAAAAAAGTTGATGGTTTGTTCCCTTCAACTTTTCTTTTTACATATAATTATCTGCTTTTACTTCCATGAAACTTTGTGGATGTTTGCATACTGGACATACTTCTAATGCGTCTTTACCTATATAAACATGTCCACAGTTTCTACAAATCCACATTTTATCTCCATCTTTATGGAATACTCTATCATCTTTCATATTTTGTAGTAATCTTAAATATCTTTCTTCGTGTTCTTTTTCAATCTTACCAACCGCTTCAAAAAGATAAGCAAGCTCGTTGAATCCTTCTTCTTTTGCAGTTTCTGCAAATTCTTTATACATCTCTGTCCATTCAAAGTTTTCTCCTTCAGCAGCTGCTTTTAAATTTTCCTCTGTAGATGGAACTTTTCCACCATTTAGATATTTAAACCATAATTTTGCATGTTCTTTTTCATTGTTTGCTGTTTCTTCAAAAATAGCACCAACTTGCTCATATCCATCTTTTTTTGCTTGAGATGCAAAATATGTATATTTATTTCTTGCTTGACTCTCTCCTGCATAAGCAGTCATTAAATTTTGCTCTGTTTTTGATCCTTTTAACTTTTCATAATCCATAAATCTTACCTTCTTTCTATAAATGATTGTTTTTTCAATCATTGACAATGTTTATTATACGGGTTCAAAAAATCTTTTTCAAGAGATTTTCTCACTTTCAAGACCTAAATTGCCACTTTTTAACATAAGAAAATCGTCTTTTTCTAATTTTTTTCTTTCATTCTTTTCACATAAGGTCTTCGATCAATATAATGATTCAAATCAGGACCAGTCCCGAGCATTGTAATCGGAACTTTTAGTTCTTCTTCTAGCCAATCTAAATAGTTTCTCTGATATTTCCCCAGCAAAGGATCCTCATTAGATTCTCCAGAATATGTTCCGTTTACTTCAAATAGACTTTCGTCTAGGTATTCAAAGAAATTTAAATATAATTCTTGTGGATCATTATCTTCGATATTTTCTCTTAAGCGTTTTAGGTCAATATCAAAAATTCGTCTTTCCTTGTGTGTAACACTTGTCAATTCGTTCCATCTTGGTGCATATTCTTTAAATTGCGCTATTAGGTCCTCATCTACTGCTGTTGGATAAATACCTAGATGGGCACCAATATTAATTTGATCCCACATATACTCTAAAGAATCTCCATAGTCTCCACTATAAATTTGTGATCCATCGTAGACTTCATTACTAATTCGAATTGGAAAGGTGCGAATTACCATAATTGTCTTATTTAATTTGGTTGGTGGTATCTTGCTATCGGATAACATTCTTGATACCGAAACAGTTCTAGAAGTTACATTGGGGTAGTGTTCTATACTATCCAATGATAAATCACAACCCTGTGAGCCCTCTACTAAAACTTTTTTAGAATGATTCATAGCATCATGAAACTTACGATGATAGTTTAGATCTGCATGAATACTTTTGTATTCTTTAAAAAAAGTTAGATTGGGATCTCTCATAATCTTTTCAGACATACAAGCTGCACAGCCTTTAAAGGTCGAGCCACTTTTAATTCGTTGTTTCTCTATTTCTATGTGTCTTTTTTCTATGATTGGAACTAAAGGATGGACAATAATTTCTCTTCCATCTAAAATATCTTTGTTTTCTTCATATTCTTGTTCTAGTATATCCATATCAATAATTGATCCTGGTCCAATAAAAAGTTTTGTTCTTGGATTCACTGCAGAAACTGGGATATTGCGGAATAGTCTTTTTTTCTTTTCTTGTTCAAAAGTGTGTCCTGCATTTGGCATACAGTTTGAAATCGCTACATCTACATCCTCTTCCATTGCAAATTGCCCAATTACTTTTCCTTTTCCACAGCTTCCAGCTTGTCCATCTATAATTGCATAAACATTTTTTTCCAACGTTTTTCCCCCATTAGTTACTATTTTAAATCATTAATTACTCCGTGAATTAAATTTAGATCAGATGGAATAATCCATTCGATATTAGCTTTTTTAAATAATGTTAGTGGAATGATTGCTCCTGCTCTAGCCCCATCCATCCATTTTGGATTTTGAGGCATCAATCGATACAAGTCTTCCATAGTCATTTCATAAAATACATGCTCGGTTCCTTTGATATAATTTTCTAAAGAAATCATATAGTTATGAATGCCATCATTAAAGAGTGTATTGGGTACTAAAGAAAAATCGGTCAATAGTTCAAAACGTTCTTCTCCTCCCGTAAATATTGCACAGTCATAATCTTGATCTAATTTTATATCAGAAAGTTTTTCCTGAACAAATTGATCCATTTCTTCTACTTTATTTCCACTTTTTGGATCGTTTACCTGTTCAAATTGATTTAAGAGATCGGCAACTCCTACCATTAAATTTTTTGTCTCAGTTACTTTAGATCCTACATAGGTAACTAGTTCTGTTGTTTTTCCCCCCATATTAATAATTAACACTTTTTTGTCATTATAATCATTCTCCATCGCACGAGCTAAATAGTAATTTTCAATGCCATGACTAATAATATTAAAATGTAAGTCTAATTGGTCGTTAAATAATTTCACTAATTCTACTTTTCTTTCATCACATAATTCTCTAAAAATTCCTGTTACATAAATATAGGTGTTTTCATATAGAAACTGGTATTTCATTTTTAAATAGGAGAAGTATTCACATAATTCTTTTAAATTTAAGGAACTAATCCCCTTTTCTTTATCAAACCCGTTCTTAAAATAAATAGAATGCTCTTCTAATAAGGTTAAGTTTTGTTCAAACTGATATACTTTGATAGTTGAAGAACCAAGGTCAATGTAATATTTTTTCATAGCTTTCACTCCTCATCTGTATTATACTTGAAAACTTAGAAATTGAAAAGGAAACTCAAAAGTTTTTAGGTATGAAAAAAGTACTATTATTTATAAATTCATATTGTTTAGAGGCTTTTAACTGCCTAACCAATCGAAAAAGGGCTTCATCTTTACCTTTGCATTCTAACATTATATCTACATCTTGTTCAAATGGTGCGATTATTTTTAGAAATTTCTCAAACCCAGTATACGAAAGATATGTACTATGTGCTCTTTTTTCTTTCATACTTTTAGGACTAGAAAAGTGAATTTTGGGTGGAAGATTTTCTTTCTTCCAAGTAGAGAAAATTCGAGGCAATAATTGCTCTAGCTTTTCTTTTTTATGATTACATATATAATGATGATAGTCTAATACCATAGGAACTTCTAATTCTTCACATAACTCTAGTACATCTTGAGCGGTATAGACTTTATCATCATTTTCTAATATAATCATCTTCTTTAAAGTTAGAGGAAGTTTTGAAAAATTCAAGCGAAAGCGATTCAATGCTTCTTCTTTATCTGGTAAGGAACTTCCAACATGTAAAATTACTTTGCCAGAAATACCTAAAGCTTTATAGATTTTATAACAGAATTTTAATTCCCGAACGGTTCCTTCGTATACTGAATCATTCGTACTATTTAATACACAGTATTGATCTGGATGAACGTCTACTCTTAATTGATTCCTTTTAATTTTCTCACCAATTTGTTGCCACTTTTTTTGATAAGGAGAAATATAGTTATAGGTATACTTTGGATGTGTCGCAAGTGGTATCATGTTATGACTCATTCTGTAAAAATATATTTCATTTTCAATGTTATAGTTTAGAAGATATTCTAAAAATTCCAGATTATGCTCAATAATTTGAGATAACTTTTTTTCTCCTTCGGATTTTCCCAACTGACAGAACCTAGTCCACGTTATAGTTTGATAATGATCTAACTCATTTAAAGTTAAGGAAATCGCCACATAACCAAGTCTTATTTTCATATGTTTTCACCATTTTTAGTATGAGAAAAAGTATTTCTTTCTATGAACTATAATTCAAATTTTGAAAAGCAATGCGTTATAATGACAAGTTAGATAGTAATTTCATAGATCTAAGAAGAAAGAAATAATAGTAGTGAATCTTCTTATATAGGAAGAGATATTTTTTTGATAAACTAACTTATGATTTTGAAGTTTGAGCATCATTTTGATACAATTTAGTGGATAAAAAAACATGGGTATTTCCAATTTGATAATAGTAAAAGAAATTACATTTTAAAAGAACCAAAACTTAGAAAAGCACTTTCTTTATGGACTTTCATTGATTTAAGAATTGACAATCAAATAAATATAGGCTAAAATGGAAATGTGCCTGTGAAATAGCATATAATAAAGTAGATGGGTCTATAGCCAAGTGGTAAGGCGTGGGACTGCAACTCCCTGATCGTTGGTTCAAATCCGACTAGGCCCTCCAT
>JAAWDC010000100.1 GCA_022793565.1 Bacilli bacterium | reverse complement strand
AGAATATAAGCAGATGGTTTTATGTTTAGATAAGGATGACTTTTCTCGAATGGTGTTATATTTTCCAGAAGAAAATTTTTCGGTTGAGATGAAGAGACTAAGTTCACTTCCATTTCCTTCAGCTTCCGAAGAAGAAGATTTTCCTATTATTACAGCAGCACCAGTGGTTATTGGTTAATTCAAAGTAGGGGGGATTGATCATGAAGTATTGGTGGTTGGGAAAATATAAGAACTTAGAAGTCAAAATGTTACCAGCTCTTTTTTCAGATATTCAATATTTTTTAACTGTACCTAAAAACTACATCAAAATTTATGAAAAAATTCAAGATACATCAGTTTCTTTGCTTTTAGAAGAGGAAATGTGTATTGTTTTATATCGTATTTCAGTGACTAAAAATGTAAAGGATAGTAAGATTGTACAAATTATTGATAGATTGCTTTCTATCCCAGATACATCTTTGCCAATTAGTGATTATTCGCTTTTAGAGATGTTAGAAGAAATTGGGCATTTAAGACTTAAAAAGGCAACGGTTGAAAAATTAGATTATAGTAATGTCGCAGCATGCTATACTTGTTTAAATGTCTTTTATATAGATAAAATTAAAAAGAGTAATAAAAAAGGACAGTGTATTTGTCCTTTCTGTGGTCGAAATACGCTTTATTTAGATAGTGATTTAATTCCTATGAATTATAGTTTTTTATTTCTTAGTAAGATTTTTCATGGGATTTCTAGTTTGGGTTGTGATTTTTTAAAACTCCAAAAAATTATTAAAAAGGGTCTTTTTGTTTGTAACTCTGTGGATTGTTCCACTTCTTCATTTGTTTCTATTCCAGAAGATTTTTTACAGTATTTTAATCAGTTTCAAACAAGAAAGATTCATGGGGAGGACGAAGCTAAGATTCTAAAGGGTTTTCACGACTCTTTAGATAGTATTAATCAAGCAGGTATTTATGAAGGGACTATTTTATTTCATTGGGATAGTGAAAAAAATTTATTTGAGATTGGATATTTATTGATTCTTGTTTGTATGTCTTCTTTAATTAATTTTTTCTATTTGAAGAGAATTGTTATTGTAACAGATAATCCTATGCTTTTAAAGGAATTAAATACGATTTTAAAAGTATTTTCAAAGAAAAGACCGTTAATAAAAAAAATTTTTAATTAATTATGTGACAAATCTTGTAATTCTTTTTGCATATTTTTTGTTTCTATGATATCCTTAACCTGTATAGAATAAATGATATGAGAGTTTATTATTAGATAGGAGAGTTTAAAATGGATGGTCAAAAAACATTAGATATTGAAGGACTTATTTCAAATAGTTCAGAACTTAATCGGGTGTCTACAGATCTTAATGATATTTGTTCTGGTCTTTATTCTACAATTACAACATTAAGAGATAATGGACAGTTTATTTCTGTAACAGCGAGTGGTACTTATTTTGAATCAATTGATAATTTAAATCAGATGGTACCAAAATTTACAGAAGCAATTTTAAAGTTTTCAAAGTTTTTATCTGATTATGTATTGCAGAATTATACCGAAATGGATGAAGAAATCCGTAGTAAAGTTGAAACTAATTTATCGGATTCTTTGGCAAAACTAAATTCTTTGGCACTTGGATCAGGTACAGGAGCTAGTGTAGATTATACAAAAATTGCATCTACAGCACAGGGAGCTTTGGAAGGGAATTTTATAGATGATAGTAAGGTTCATAAAGAGTCTTTTGAGGGTGAATTAGAGTTTGTTACTCGTGATGATGGAAGCGTGGTAATTACTAAAAATGGAGTTCCGATTGGATTTACTACACAAGATGGTATTAATATGGGGATTGGAGCTGCCTCAGCAGTTGGTGCAGGAGGACTTGCTAGTTCTCTTTCTACAGGAGTTGAAAATTTAACAACTAGTGCTTCTCAGGATGAAATTGTCCAAGCGGCAACGGGAACTGAATCGGTTTCTGTACCTAATACTTCAAACTCTGCACCTACAATTGAACAGGGAATTTCTTCTTCTGAAGTTTCTGCTGGGTATACAGGGGCTGTTCATACAAAAAGTCAAGCAAGTAGTGGAATTAAGCAATCTTCAGGTACAATTACGACAGGACATCAATCCTATACAATTGTTCCAGATACTGAGTATAGAAAACAACCAGGGACTATCTCTGAGAGTGATTATAATTTACTTTGCGCACAAGTTGCGGGAGAATCAGGAAATTCTAAGGACGACATGCTAGGAGTTACGACTACGGTTTTAAATCGTTTAGAAGCTGGTGGTTTTGGAGGTTCTGTTAGTGAAGTGTTAGAGCGTGGGTACTTTCCTTGGGGTGAATCCTATCGTAGTTATGTAGAAAGTGGGAAAACCTATGCAGGTGGTGCAGTAGCTGCTAATGATGGTCGCTATGCCAGTACTTCTTGGGGACAGGAAAAAATTAGTCAAGTAAAAGAAGTAGTTAATGATGCTTTAGGTGGAGTTCGAAATCTAGAGGGAAATGTTTATTATTATTCTGGAAATGGGGAATACAACCGTTTCTCTGATGTATTATAATTTTAGGAAGATAGGAGTGTGTTTATATGAATACAGATTATAGTTTTGGATTAGAGGAGATGGCTGCAACTGTACAAAAAGTAAATGGTGATGCTGGTCAAATCGATAGTTTATTAGAAAAAATCAATGGTATAGTTACTAGCTTAGAGAGTGTATGGACTGGTACAGATGCTCAAACATACGTGACTAAGATCAATGAGTATCGACCATCTATTGTAAAATTGAAAGAGACTTATGTAGATGCGATGGACGTATTACAAAAGACAAAGAATTTGCAGGCAGAAGAAGCAAGTGCTCGTGCAGCGAAAGCTCAATCTCTGGAAGTAAAGTAGGTGAGATGATATGGATAGTAAAACATTAAGTATTGAGGGAATCGTTTCTAACAGTTCAGAGTTAAATAAAGTATCTACGGAATTAAATGATATATGTACAGGACTTTATTCTACAATTACTAGTTTGAGAGATGCTGGACATTTTTTGTCTGTTACTGCTAGTGGGACTTATTTTGAGTCAATCGATAATTTAAATCAAATGGTACCAAAATTTACAGAGGCTATTTTAAGATTTTCTAGATTTTTATCTGACTATGTATTACAGAATTATACAGAAGTAGATGAAGAAATACATAGTAAGATTGAATCCAATTTGGCAGAATCTTTGGCTGGTCTTACATCTCTTGGTGTAATTAGTGCAACAGGTATTGATTATGGAAAGATTGCCTCTACAGCACAAGGTGCTTTGAACGGGGATTTTATTAGTAGTGATAAGATTTATAGAAAATCTTTTGAACAAGAAGGATCTTTAGATTTTGTTACTAGAGATGATGGAAGTATTGTAATTACAAAAGATGGGGTTCCAATTGGATTTACAACAAAAGAGGGAATTCAGAATACTTCTAGTTTTGCAGGAGAAAGTACTCCACCAGATCGACATATTATGCCAGTTGATCAAGGAACTGGTCAAATTAGAGCAGATCTCTATGATAATAAGATTTCTTCTAATATGACACAATCTACGTCCGGAGATACTGCACACGTTCCAAGAGAAGTACAAAATATGATTTCTTCTGCTAAACAGCAATCTCCATCTGAGGCTATCGCACGTGTTCCAAGAGAAGTGCAAAATATGGTCTCTGAATCTGAAATTAGTTCTGTTGTTGCTACAGTTGGTACTGGAGAAGGTGCTACTAATGTTAATTTAAATCAATTAGATCCGGAAATTAGTTCCAATATGGATAATTTATTAGAACGATTGAATACCCCTTCCAATGCTCAACCAGATCCAAAATCTTTATTAGATCAATTTTCCTTAAAACCATCTAATCAGCCTAATTTAGATTCTCTTTTGAGTGATTTTGATCTTAATATTAAATCAGAGAATAAATAAGAAAAGAGCTTAGAATATTTCTATATTTTAAGCTCTTTTTATATGGTTAAATTCTCTAAAATTTTATTGGATATTTCTTGAATTATGATATAATGTTTATATAAGATAATAGGGAGTTGGACTATGAGGATAACCATTATTAGAGAAAGTAAGTTGGAACACTTTATTTTACCTGAATTGGTTGATGGAAATTACTGGGTATTTTATACGGATAAAAAAGGAAAGTCAAAAGAACTAGTAAACGTTATTGCCAAAGATCAATATTGGGTTATGAGAAAGAATAAAGATGTTTCTATTATCAATGTAGAGGGAACAGAATCTTTTGATGAAGTTATACTACAAAATGGGGAATTATATTTTTTAAATTTAGCAGATGAGAGAATTATATTATATGTCTCTTCTTTTTGTGATAACTGTTTAGAAAATTTTGATATTGTTTCGATGAGTCAAATTACGATTGGACAAGCAGATACCAATAGTATTATTATGAAAAATCCTCTGGTTCGTGGTACTCATGCTCGTTTTCTTCCAGAGGGAGATACTCTTCTACTTCAGTCTACTGGAAATGGTGTTTATGTGAATAATAAGAGTATTTTGAATACTAGTTATCGTTTAAATATTGGGGATATTATTTTTATTTATGGATTAAAATTAATTTATATGAAGTCTTTTTTGGCGATTGAGAATCCAAAGCATCAATATGTAATCCAAGAGAGTTCTTTAAAGTTGCGTCAGGTAGAACCAGCGAATGTATTGGAAGAGGGAGAGTTTATTGATTTATCAGAACTTGAACTTTATACAGAAGAGGATTATTTTTATCAATCTCCTCGACTTCGTAGTTCTATTGAGAAAAAAGAAATTAAGATTGATGCACCTCCAAGTAGACAGGATCAAGCAAAGGCACCATGGATTTTTACCGTAGGTCCTATGCTTACGATGGCGTGTACTTCTATTATGTCTGGATTTACAGCAATTATGGGATTGATGGATGGTACTCGTAGTAAGGCAACAGCGATTCCTTCTCTTATTATGTGTTTTACAATGATGTTTGGTACTATATTATTGCCAATACTTTCTAGAAGGTATACGAGAAAGCAAAAAGAAAAGCGAGAGAAACTTCGTCAGAGTAAATATCGAAAATATTTGTATAATATTGAACAACAGATTGATGGTGAGATGAAAAAACAAACGCAGATTTTAAATGAAATTTATTTGCCATTAGACGTTTGTGAAAATATTATTATGAATCGGAAACGGGTTCTATGGGAGAGAAGAACAGAAGATAATGATTTTCTTTCTATTCGTTTAGGACTTGGAATTGTTCCTGCTGAAATTGCTGTGAAAGCTCCAGAACAAGGGTTTACTTTAGATGAGGATAATCTTATGGCAGAAGTGGATAAGGTTGTTTATAAGTCAAGAGAGTTGGTTAATGTTCCTGTTGGTATGAGTTTAACTCAAAAAAATATTGTAGCAGTTATGGGACTTTTATCTGAACGTGATATTTTTATGTCTAATCTGATTTTACAGTTGATTACTTTTCACGGGTATACGAATTTGAAAATTGTCTTTTTATTAGATAATGCTGAAGAAGAAGCATACAGCTATGCCAAAGTACTTCCTCATTGTTGGGATAATCAAAAAACAATTCATTTTTTTGCGACTAATACTGAGGAAATGAAATCTATTGATGCTTATTTACAGTCTGTGATTGAAGAGAGAAAAACGACTATTTCAGATCATGACAATAATAAAACGGATTATCGTAATTTTGCACCATACTATTTGATTATTACAGACAGTTATAAATCAGTAAAGAATTTGGGAATTATACGAGAGATTTTAAATGCTTCTGTTAATTTGGGATTTTCTTTGATGATGTTAACGGATTTGATTTCTCAATTACCTAAGGAATGTGAAACATTCTTAGATATTTTGGAAAAGACGTCTGGTCTTGTGGAAAATGAATTAATTTCAACCAAACAAAAGACTTTTACGATCGATCACCATGCTGCACTTTCTTTGGAGCGTTGTAGTATGAAGCTTGCCAATATTCCTATTATGGCAGAGGATGAGAATACTATTTTGCCTAGTATGCTTACATTTTTAGAAATGTATGGAGTAGGAATGGTCGAACAATTGAATTCTGCAAATCAATGGCATACCAATGATCCAACTTCAAGTTTGAGTGCACCAGTTGGGGTATATGCAGGTGGAGAACTTTTTAGATTGGATCTTCATGAAAAGCAGCATGGTCCTCATGGATTGATTGCAGGATCTACAGGTAGTGGAAAGTCAGAGTTCATTATTACTTATGTTCTTTCGATGGCCATTAATTATCATCCAGATGAAGTACAGTTTGTACTGATCGATTATAAAGGTGGTGGACTCGCTGGAGCTTTTGAAAATCGTGAGACTGGAGTTCGCTTACCACATTTAGCAGGAACCATTACTAACCTTGATACGGTTGAAATGAATCGTAGTTTGGCCTCTATTCAAAGTGAACTCCGTCGTAGACAGAGAATGTTTAACGAAGCAAGAGAGGCATTAGATGAGAGTACAATTGATATATATAAATATCAAAGATTATATCGTGAGGGATTAGTTAAGGAACCAATGTCGCATCTATTCATTATTTCTGATGAGTTTGCTGAATTAAAGCAACAGCAACCAGAGTTTATGGCACAGTTAATTTCAACAGCGCGTATTGGTCGTAGTTTAGGAGTTCATTTAATTCTTGCTACTCAGAAACCAAGTGGAGTCGTCAATGATCAAATTTGGTCTAATGCTAAATTTAAGGTTTGTTTAAAGGTTCAAGAAAGAGCCGATAGTATGGATATGATTAAACGACCAGACGCTGCGATGCTTAAGGATACAGGACGATTTTATTTACAAGTTGGATACAATGAGTATTTTGCGTTAGGACAATCTGCTTGGTGTGGGGCAAAATATTATCCTGCTGAAAAGTTACAACGTAAGGTAGATGATTCGATTATGTTTGTTGATCGAATTGGAACCGTTACTAAGACTATTTCAGATAATAGAAAACAGGAAAAAGTATCTGACTTGGGGGAACAGTTACCAAATATTGTAAAATATTTAATAGGGATTGCTAAAAAAGAGAATGTTCATGTTCGTCAATTGTGGTTGGATCGGATTCCAGATGTTATCTATTTGGGAGATTTAAAGAAAAAATATGGATATCAAAAACAGAGTTTTGTTCTTAATCCTATTATTGGAGAATTTGATGATCCTAATAACCAAAGACAAGGTCTTTTAACTTTACCTCTTTCTTCT
>JAAWDC010000099.1 GCA_022793565.1 Bacilli bacterium | reverse complement strand
TCTGCTTCATAGGGACCTGCAATTGTTGCTGCATCATCTACAAATACTTGTCTATATTGAACTGTCATCTTTCTAGCCTCCCATTATTAATAATCGCAATAATCCAAAAAACCACGCAGAAACTACTCCATAAAGAATTACACTTCCTGCTAATTTAAAGATATTGCTTCCAAGACCAAATATTGGTCCTTCTTTTCGATATTCAATCCCTGCACTCGTCATTGAATGTGCAAATCCAGTGATTGGAATAATCAATCCACACTTGCAAAATGTTACCCACTTGTCAAAGAAGCCAAGTGCCGTGAATAAACTAGCAATAAAAATTAAAGTTACTAGCATAAATGTTGTTGCATCTTTTGTTGATATATCAAAAAAACCTACATAAAACTCCGTCAACAGTTGTCCGATTACGCCAACAATTCCTCCAGTAACAAAGGCTATAAAAGCATTTTGTGCCCTTGTTTCTGTCGGCTTATGTTTAGATACAATTTGTTCATATTTTTTCTTTTCCATAAACTCACCCATTTCTATTATTCACAGATCTTTCTGTTTTATTCTTTTTATTTATTTTTTTTCATATATGTGGTATTATGTTTATATATAATGAGATGAAAGGCAAGTTGGTGGGATATGCGATTATTTGAAAATAAGAAATTTGCTGAATTCCCTGATTCTACTATAGAATCGCAAGTAAAAAAACGGAAATTTAGTTCAGAATTATCCTCTTATATTGATAAAAAGGAGCGAAATCCTGAACTTAATAAACTTTTAAAGGAAGTAAATGCGATTAAAGAAATCAGAGAGAAATATAAAACAGTAGAAGATTTATCTAGTTTGCGACAAGAATTTAAATTAAGACTTAAACAAGGTGAATCCCTAGAGCAAATTCTTCCTGAAGCTTATGCCCTTGTCATTGAAGCTGTTTCTCGAAACAAAACAACTTCTAATGGTCATCCTATTGAATTGACTGATTCTCAAATTATGACTTCTCTTGTTTTAAACGATGGCGATATCGCAGAATTAGCTACTGGTGAAGGAAAAACTTTCGCTTTGACTATGGCTGCCTATTTAAATGCAATTGAAGGTGATCAAGTTCACATATTTACCGCTAATGATTATTTAGCACAAAGAGATTCTGAGATTAATACTTCTATTTTTGAATCTCTTGGTTTAAAAGTGGGATGTGCTTTAGATACTTATGTTGTTGATGGTATCGCTTTAGATAAAAAACAATCAAAAGAAATGAGAAAAAGAGCTTATCGGGAACTAGATATCATTTATGCCAATCCTTCTACAATCCCTTTTGATTGGGAAGCAGATCAGCAAATTTTGAATCCTGAAGATCGAATGATTGTAAAACCTTTTCATTACGCTATAGTGGATGAAGTAGATTCTGTTATGATTGATGATGCTAGTACACCACTTATTATTTCCGAAAGTTTAAAGTCTTATGAAAAAAAGACAAATCCTGATTATGAAGAAACAGAAAATGATCTGCGTGCCTTTAATAATACGACTAGAAAAAAATGGATGTCTTTTGCAGATAGTGTAGTTACTGTTTTAAGACAAAATGCTAAGAATACATTTCGTAACTCAGAAGCTGTTACTGCAAATCCACTCTATAATAAAATCTTAATTCGTGGAGAGCACCTTGCTGGTACGCAAAGAGCATTAAATGACTTAGTTGAAAAAAAAGGAGCCGCTATTTTTATTGATGAAAGAAAAAAAACGGTAGAATTAACTGATGTTGGATATCAATTAATTGGTTCTATGATTCAGGAGACTGGGTTTGATGAAAATGAAATATTTCCTTATATTCAAAATGCGTTATATGCTCACTGCATTTTACAAAACAATGTTGATTATCGAGTAAGCACAGATAAATATACTGGGAAGAAAAAAGTTATTTTAATTGATCCAAATACAGGACGAGATCTTCCTGACAATAAATTATCCAATGGATTGCATCAAGCATTGGAAATTAAAGAGGGTATTCCTATCAATAAAGTATCCAAATTAAGTATTAGTACTGCTAAAATTACACACCCTAGTTTCTTTGCAAAATATCAGAAAGTTTGTGGAACGAGTGGTACTGTCAGTGACGAGGTAACAAAATGCGAATTTAAAGAACAATATAAGAAAAAAATAGTTGAAATTCCTCGTTCTAGAAAAAAAATTGCAGTCGAGAATCCAATCGAGGTGTATGAAACAAAAAAGCAGAAAATGCAGGCAATAGTTCAGCAAATTGTCGAATGTCAAAAAAAAGATCAGCCAATCCTAGTTGGTGCTAAGGACATTGATGAAGCCTTAGATATTATGAGCTATTTAGGAGAAAGTTATCCGAAAAGGGATTTTTCTCGTCTTTGTATGGATGTTTTTCATACTCCAAAAGAAGAAATTAATATTTTAAAAGCAGCAAAGTTGTATTGTCTTATGACAAATACTGATTTTCCAAATGACCGCAGGATCCAAAATGCTATTTGTAGGCAAGTACAAAGCCTTATTTTACCAGAAAATGAGAAGAACGCTCTAGATTATCGTGTGGAAAAACAGTTAACAGAAAAACTAAATTCTGCTCGTTTTGTACCATTTGAATCTAAAGAAGAAATTTATCGATTTCTTCAGGGAGAAGAGGCAAAATCTCGTGATCAAGTTGAAGAATTTTTCATTCAATTAAGAGGAATTTCTTATCAATCATTAACTGCTAAGGATACAGAACGCGAAGTTTCTATTATTTCTCAAGCAGGTAGAGCTGGAGCTGTTACAATTGCAACGGCAATTGCAGGTCGTGGTACAGATATTGCCCTTGGAGGAGATCCAAAAGAACTGGCAAGATATGAAGTAGAAGATATCTATCTTGAGAAATTAAAGAAAAAAGAACTACTTGCACAAGAGCATAAACTACAAGTAGCAAAAATAAAAAGACAAACAGAGTTGTTGTCTAGGAATGGGCAATGTGATGATTCACAAATGCAGAAATTATTTGAACAAAAGCTAACAAAATGGCGAAAAACATGTACAGAGGAGAAAGCTCAACTAGAGTCTACACTTACTGACTCTCATGGAGAATTAATGCATCAACCTGGAAAGGGCCTATATGTTCTTGGTGCTAGTCTAAACGATTCTATTCGTGTTGATAATCAACTACGTGGTCGCTCTGGTCGTCAAGGTAGTGATGGTGAAAGTAAGTTTATATGTTCCTTAGAGGATCCTTTAATTTTACAAAAAGGAGATCCAAGAAAATTTGAAAAAATGAAGGCTATTGCTCGCTCAAATCCAAGTCATCGCTCTTTAATTCGATATGTTCGAACAGCTCAACGTAGCAATGAGAGTATTCAGTCTTCTATTCGAATGGATAATAGTCGCTGTGCTAAGGGATTTGATTGGATTGCGGATTCTTATTATACCTACCGTGGAGAATTATTAGATCGTCCAGTAGATACACTTTCTACCGTCTTTCAATCTGCCACTGATCTATTATTTGATAATACTACAGTTGCTGTTACAGAAGATACACTTTCTTACTTCATCCCGTTTGCATTTAGTGATAATGAGGTAAATAATTTATCTCTACCTAAACTAAAGGAATTATTTGTGGCTCGTTCTAAAGCGGCTATAGAGGAGATTCGATCTATTGATTCTCCAGATTTTCATCAAAATTTGAGGCGTCAATTATTAACTGTTGGAGACCTTCGTTTCACCTCTCTTGCAGATGGAAACATTATCGAAAACCAACTGTTTTTAGAACAAATGACCCCTAATCAATCTTCTACACCAGACGTAATGCTTGATCGAGTTGTTTTTGATCAATATAATGATTTTAAAGCAGATGTTATTCTTGAAAGCTCTGTTCGTGCATTTTATTATCTTCGTATCTTCTTGAAGCAGGAGGAGGAGAAGAAAAATTTTAGCCGTCTATTAGAAGATTCTCATCAAACTGAAAATGTGCAATCGGATTCTTTTGTAAACGCTAGTTTAGAAACTGGTGAAGATGATATTTCTCCATTAGATATTATTTCTCAGGCAGAAGATGCGTTTGTTTCTATGGATTCTATACCAGATATAGATCAGTCACCTAAAACTAGATAAAAAAAGTTCACTTTGATGAACTTTTTTTTATTGCTCTTGTAATTGGGTTTTCAATTTATGGAGAATTTTTCCTTCTTCTCTAGAAATTTTTACTTGGTTTAATCCTAGTTTTTCTGAAATTTCTTGTTGTGTCATTCCTTGATAATATCTGTACTCTATGATCTGGCGTTCTTCTTCAGTTAATTGTTCTAATGCCATTTTCAAATCTAGAATATCCTCTTGATATCCTTTTTCAGCATATGCAACAGTATCGTATAATTGTAACTCTTTTCCATCCTCATCTTCATTTATTACATAATCTAGGCTACGTACTAGTTCTTGAGAACGAATAGCATCTTCTATCGTCTCTGTATCTAGTTCTGTAAACACAGAAAGTTCTTCTAAAGTTGGTTCTCTCATTAATCTTTGACAAAGACACTCCCTAGTTCTTTCTATCATTCCTGCTATTTTTTCATAATTCTTTCCATATTTTATTAGCTTGTCTTCCCTTACATACCGATAGATTTCCCCTTTAATATACAGAAATGCAAAAGTCGAAAATTTTGTATCATATCCTGGTTTATATTTTTGTTTGGCTTTTTCTAATCCTTTTCTACCCTCTTGTATCAAATCTTCTACATCATAATAATGACGAAAGCGATTTGCATGATACATGATCATATTCTCACAGTCTTGATAAGTTTCTTGCATATTTATCCTCTCCTATTTTCTCTTTCTGTACTGCGATTTTTATATATTTATTAAATGTAATGCGGTAAGTTCATTTGTACTGCTCTCAATGTTTCTAAAAGCACGTTCTAAATCCTTTTTTACTCTTTTTTGAATGTGGTGATTATATCCACATATCACAAGTCTTCCTTCATGAAGTGTGACATCAAAATAACGATTCATGATCAATTGGATTCCTTCTTCATCGATATAATCTAAACTTTCTAGATTAATAACAAAATATTTTATTCCTTGTTCATCAATCATTCTATCTAGTGTTTCTTTTAACTCTTTACTAGTTCTTTTACTTAAAATACCAGTCAATCGGATAAATAACATCCCTCTAGCAAATTCCATATTTATTTCTAACATTTCATCCCTCTTTTCTATATTCAATATAAGATTTTCTCTTTTCTTTTTGTACAGATCCGACAAAACCTTTCAAAAAGCTCCTACTTACATTATGTAAAATTTTGTCCTAGTGGTAAAAAAAAGAAGTAACTTTTAATCTTGTTACTTCTTTCATAGGCTCTTTTTTACTATGTTCTCAGTTTACTATAAATTGTTTGTTAGTTCAAGAATCTCTTTCTCTTTTTTTGTAAATTTACGCTAATTTAACTTAATTTTATCTATTTGACATTCTTTTATCTCTTATTTTTAACCCAATAGTATTTATTTTCTTTTTCTTTCATTTATTTTATTATCTCCTACAAAATTATTATTTTTTTGTTGACACTTTTACCAAATCTTTTGCCTATTTTTTGACATAAATTCTAACTACCCATAATAATCTTTTTTAAATTTTCTGAATAATAAGAAAGCAATGTTTGTTTCTTGGCATCTTCTTTGGCAATTAAATCGTATTCGCTAACTAATTTATTCTCATCGTAGATCTGTAATTTTCCTAATACATCTCCTTTTTTTATTGGGAGTTGATAATTATTTAACTTAATTTTTTCTTGGTATTTTTTATCCGTTGTTCCTATTTGTTCTAATATTTGAATATCATCCTTTAATATTAATTCTATTTCTTTTTTATTACTTCTTTCTAATTGAATCTTATCTACTACAATCCCCTTTTCCTTTAATGTTTTTGCCTGATAAGACTGAAATCCATAATCTAGGAGAGCTGTAGTTTCTGCGTTTCTTACCTTACTTACTTCTTCCCCTAATATGATAGCGATTAATCTCATATTATTTCTTTTGGCTGTTACTGTCATACAATATTTAGCAGCATCTGTAAATCCTGTTTTTAATCCATCTGCTCCATCGTAGAAACGAATTAATTTGTTTGTATTGACTAACCAAAATTTATTTTCGGTATTTTCTCTTAAGTAATCCTCATACATAGAAGAGAATTCTAATATTTTGGGATGGTTATTTACTAGTTCTCTCGCTATGATTCCTAAATCCTCTGCTGTTGAGTAATGACCTTCTTGATCTAATCCTGTTGGATTTACAAAGTTGGTATTTTTGAGTCCTAACTCTTTTGCCTTTTCCATCATTAATTTTACAAAAGCATCTTCACTTCCTGCGATAAACTCGGCTAAAGCAACGACAGCATCATTCGCACTTGCCATGGATACTCCCTTAAACAAATCCTCTACTGTCATTTTTTCTCCTGGCTGTAGGTAGATTTGAGTACCACCATATCCTGCTGCATTACTACTTGCAGTTACCACATCATCCCATTTGATCTTTCCTTGTTCTATTTGTTCTAAAACGATAATCTGACTCATCATTTTTGTTAAAGAAGCAATTGCTACTTTTTCTTGGGCATTTTTCTGATATAACACTTTTCCTGTTGATGCTTCGATTAGCAAAGCACTTTTGGCATTTGGTGTGATATCAGTCTCGGCCTTTACCATTCCTGGAAGAAATAAAATCCCACAAAGAAAGATTATGAATATTTTTTTCATCTTTACACCACCTATTAAAGAATATGAATAAATTCTTAGAACTTTCTTAAATTAAAGAAAACATTGGTGCATAAACTTAATTAGTGATAAAATTTATTATAGGTGGAGATTATGAAGGAAAAAATTTTGGCAATTATAGCGATTTTTCTGTTTGCATCTACTGGTTGTTTGAATCATGATAGGGAAAATGAGCAAAAAAAGGAAGAACCATTTGAACGTATTTCTTATTACCATTCTCAATATAAGGAGCGATATCAACTATATCAAAAAGAAAACCCTAACTTATCTGAAGAAGATATAGTCACTCATGTAAATATTGGATTAGATCAACCATATTA
>JAAWDC010000098.1 GCA_022793565.1 Bacilli bacterium | reverse complement strand
TAATGGAGAAGTATCATGGTATTTTCCCTTCTACATATGAAGAGATTTTATCACTTCCAGGAATTGGTGAATATACTGCTTCTGCTATTGGTTCTATTTGTTTTTCGCTTCCAGAAGTTACAATTGATGGAAACGTACTAAGAGTTTATACAAGGGTTTTTGAAGACTCTAGAATTATTGATTTTGAAAAAGAAAGAAAAAAAATTCGTGCACATTTAATGGAGATTGCACCAAAAAAAGTTGGGTATTTTAATGAAGGACTTATGGAACTTGGAGAAACAATTTGTTTGCCTAACGGAATGCCAAAATGTGAAATATGTCCTTTGAAAGATCTTTGTTTATCGCGAAAACATGGAACTGTGTTAGAGTATCCTCATCGATTACCAAAGAAAGAAAAGAAGATAGAACATCGAACTGTTTTTATTTTCTTTTCTCAAGATCATTTTTTAATTGAAAAAAGGGAAGAAATCGGGGTTCTTCATGGATTATGGCAGTTTCCCAATACGAATCAATTACTTACTAAAGAAGATGCTTTGGAGTATTGTAAGTTGAAGGGATTATCTAAAGTAAAAATTGAAGAGGGGATTTCTTATACACATATTTTTACTCATAAAAAGTGGATTATGAATTCATATTTTATTGAAATTCAGGCATGTGATTTGAAAAAGTTTTCTGGTATTTTTGTAACAGAAGAGGATCTAGTTGATATGTATTCTCTTCCAAGTGCTTTTCAACCTTTTCGAGTTGCATTTTATCAAAGGAGGAGTTTTTATGATGAAGCGTAGTGCAGGCGTATTAAATTATCGGATTCGGGAGAATCAAATAGAAGTATTACTTTGTCATATGGGTGGTCCATATTGGAGTGGAATAGATGCTGGAGCGTGGTCTATTCCTAAAGGCGAGATGAAAGAGGAAAAAGCGATTGATACAGCAGTTCGAGAGTTTGAGGAGGAGACAGGATTTTCTATTTCTAGAGAGTCTTTACAATTTTTAGGAAGTAGGAAGCAACCAAGTAGAAAATTAGTAATAGTCTTTACTTCCTCTAATGATTATGATGCTTCTAAGTCTTATAGTAATACATTTAAAAAAGAATGGCCTAAAGGAAGTGGCGTTTATATGGAATTTCCGGAGATGGATAAAGCAGAGTGGATGTCTTTATCAGAAGCAAAAGCTAAAATATTAAAAGGGCAAGTATATTTTCTTATGAAATTAGAACAGAATCTAAAAAGTCAGTTAGGAATTTGTTTATGAAAATAGTTTCTTGGAATGTGGCGGGATTTCGTGCTTGTTTAAAAAAGGGTTTTTTGTCATTTTTTGAGAATATAGATGCGGATATTTTTTGTCTTCAAGAAGTAAAGGCAACAGCCAATCAGTATGACTTTCATCCAGAGGGGTATTTTGAATATTTATATCCTGCAGAAAGAAAGGGATATTCTGGAACATTAGTATTTAGTAGGATAGAACCTATCGATGTAAGATATGGGATTGGAATTTCTAAATTTGATCAAGAAGGTAGATCTATTACTTTGGAATATGATCAATTCTATTTAGTGAATTTTTATGTTCCTAATGTTAAAAGATCGTTAGAGCGAATGGATGAGAGAATGGAATGGGAGACTAGAGTTCAACAGTATCTTCATAAATTAGATCAAGAAAAACCAGTAATTGTCTGTGGAGACTTTAATGTTGCTCATACTGAGATAGATATAAAGAATGCAAAACAAAATATTGGAAATGCAGGTTTTACGTATGAAGAAAGAGAGAAGTTTACTGAACTTTTAGAAAAAGGATTTATAGACACTTTTCGCTATTATCATCCAGAAGAAAAGGATCATTATACTTGGTGGAGTTATATGAAAGATGTAAGGAAAAGGAATATTGGTTGGAGAATTGATTATTTTTTGGTTTCCAAGAGATTTATTGGAAATATTAAAGATACAATGATATATTCAGAGATTTATGGAAGCGATCATTGTCCAATAGGAATTGAAGTTGAGGAGTAAAGGAGAGAAGGGTATGAAGTATCCAAAATTTTTGATGGATTATGCAACAATTGGAGTTTCTGCACCATCGGATGGTGTTACAGACTCTGTAAAATTAAATCGATTGGATCATGCTAATTTGAAATTTTCAGAGTTAGGGTATACTATTTTAGAAACAGAGAGTGTTAGAAAAAGTGAAAAAGGGGTAAGTAATGATGCAAAAACAAGGGCTCGTGAAATAGAATATTTATTTGAAGATTCGACGGTTCAGAGTATTATTTGTGTAGGTGGAGGAGATTTTTTACTAGAGATGCTATCTCAATTGGATACAGATAAAATAAAAAAGAATCCTAAATGGATTCAAGGATACTCAGATCCTACAGGACTTTTATATCTTATAACGACTAAATTGGATATTGCGACTATTTATGGAGATAATTTTAAGTCGTTTGGGATGGAAAAGTGGCATTTATCACTTCAAAATAATTTGGAAATATTAAAAGGGAACCTTGTAAAGCAAAACAACTTTGATTTTTATGAAAAGGAATCTTTAGATTATGAAAGTGGTTTAGAAGGATATCATTTAGATACGCCAGTTTTATGGAAGAGTTTATCGAATCATTCGAAGGTATTATTAAAAGGAAGGCTGATTGGAGGTTGTCTTGATTTATTGGTATCTTTAATTGGGACTCGTTTTGACTATACAAAAGACTTTATTGAACGATATAAAAATGATGGCATTATTTGGTATTTTGATAATTGTGAATTAACAAGTGAGGATGTCATTCGAGCATTATGGCAATTGAAGGAAGCTGGTTGGTTTCAATATACGAAGGGAATTCTTTTTGGACGTAGTATGACCAATTCTAGTTATTATGATATTTCTTTTGAAGATGCTTTAAGACGAGGTTTGAATGGGTTAGATATAGATGTTTTATGGGATTTAGATATTGGGCATGTGAAGCCTAGTTTGACTTTGATTAATGGTGCGATTGTTAGTGTAGAATATGAAAATGGTGCTGGAAGTATTGAATTTTCTTTACAATAAGAGATTGGGAAAATCTCTTTTTATTTGTTCTTTTGTGAAGTATGTTAAGGTATAAAAAGTAAAAATTTATATAGAGGTTTTACGATTCAAAAATTTATTCTTGCCAAAAATACTTGGGGGGGGGGTATAATTGGTATAGAGTAGAGTAGGAGTCGTGAAGTATGATAAAAGGTATTAGAAAATTAGATACAAAATATATAATTTATCCTATTTTAGTGATGGGATTTCTTTTGATATTAGTAGGAAGTCTTTTAAACTCTTATGCAGTATTAGAACCAGTTAAAAGTATTGTCTTCAAATCTACAAAGTTGAATTACGAAGAAAGAGAACCAGGAAGTTGGATGTTAGAAAAGAGTGCAGAGTGGATTTCTAAAGAGAAGGCAACGATTACTTTTGAGGTTTCTACTATAGGAAAAAATAAAACTCAATATTCAGATATTATTATAGTAATGGATAACTCAGTATCTATGTCAGGATATAAACAAGAAAGGGCAAAGAGTGATGTAATTGAATTTATAGGGAAACCAATAGGGACTTTAAATGATAGAGTTCGGTTAATCGCCTTTAATTCAACAGCTACAGAAATTAGTTTGGGAAACATAAAAAACTTGATGTTCCAAGGGCAATCTAGTTATTATCAGGCTTTAAAGGGTGTGGAAAATTATGTGTTAAAAAGATATCAACCATCTGAGAATCGAAATTGTATGATTCTATTCTTAACGGGGAGTTATCCAAATTTAGATACGCCAAGTGAAGTTGGATATTTTAGTTATTTAAAGGAAGAATATCCCTATATAACGATTAATGCGATTCAATATGGAATGGGAC
>JAAWDC010000097.1 GCA_022793565.1 Bacilli bacterium | reverse complement strand
GATACTTCTATGGGATTTACTCCAAATGCAGGAATTATGATGGGTACACGTAGTGGAGATATCGATTATACTATGATTTCTTATATGATGAAAAAGACAAATTCTAGTTTGGAAGAAGTAGATTCTATTTTAAATAAACAAAGTGGTCTTGAAGGAATTGCAGGTATGAGTGATTTAAGAGACTTAGATACTGCGTTTGAAAATGGAGAAGAAAAAACAGTTCTTGCATTTGATATGTATACGAATAAAATTGTCGATTATATTGCAAAATACTATGTGAAATTAAATGGTCAAGTAGATGCTATTTGTTTCACTGCTGGTGTTGGAGAAAATGATACTATTATTCGAGCAGAGGCATTAAAAAAACTTTCTTGTCTTGGTGTTATCTTAGATGAGGAGAAAAATAATCAGACAGTTTGTCGTAAGGGAATTGAAGGTGTGATTACAACAACTGAGTCTAAAATTCCAGTTTATGTATTGGGTACAGATGAAGAGTTAATGATTGCTAGAGATACTTTTGGATTAGCTGAATAATTTTTATTAAAATGAATACTAGAAAAAGGATTACTAATGTTTCCTTTTTCTTTTTTTTTATTTTCTTTTGTAGTATAATTGTATTCGTAGAAAGAGGGATTTTATGAAAATCATGTCAATTAATGCGGGAAGTAGTTCCTTAAAATTTAGTTTGTTTGAAATGGATACAAAAACTTGTATTGCATCTGGATATTTTGAACGTGTAACCTTAGAAGGTAGTTTTTATACAATTAAATATAATGGAGAAAAAATTCAAGAATCGATCGATATGCCAAATCACATGATTGCAGTAGAGATATTACTAGATCGTTTGATTTCTATTGGTATTATTGAGAGTTTAGATGAAATTGAAGGTGTTGGACATCGGTTGGCTCATGGTGCAGATCGATATAAAACAAGTGCTCCTATTACTGAAGAGTTGATGGCTGATTTTAAAAGTTATACAGAGCTTGCACCACTTCATATTCCTGCAAATATTTTAGGAATTGAAGCTATGAAAAAGGTACTTCCTAATGTACCGATGGTTGGAGTTTTTGATACATCTTTTCATCAGACTTTAGATATTACTAAGTATATTTATCCAGTTCCTTATGATTGGTATAAGAAGTATGGAGTTCGTAAATATGGATTTCATGGAACTAGTTATCGTTATATTTGTAAACAAATTCCAAGATTGTTTGGGAAGGACCAATATAAAGCTATTATTTGCCATTTAGGAAGTGGGGCTAGTGTTGCAGCAGTTAAAAATGGAGAATGTATCGATACTTCTATGGGATTTACTCCAGTTGTTGGTGTTATGATGGGAACACGCAGTGGGGATATTGATCCATCGATTCTTCCATTTATCATGGAAAAAGAAGATAAGACTATCGATGAAGTAATGAGTGATTTGAATAAGAAATCTGGATTCTTGGGACTTAGTCAATGTGCGAGTGATTTCAGAGATATTTATGAAGGTGTAAGAAACGGAAACGAGCAGTGCCAATTGGCTTTTTCTAAATTTGTTCAAACAGTTGTTAATTATATTGCTATGTACTATGTAGAACTTGGTGGAGCAGATGTTCTTTGTTTCACTGCTGGGCTTGGAGAAAATGCTAGTGAAGCACGAGAGGCTATTATAGAGAAACTTTCTTGTCTTGGTATAAAGCTTGATTCTCAGGCAAATCAAATTCGTGGGGAAGAGGTTCGCATTAGTAGTGAGGATTCTAGTGTACAATGTTTTGTGGTTCCTACAAATGAGGAATTAATGATAGCAGAAGATACACTTTCTCTAATTGGAGAATAGATAGGAAGAAAAGATATGTTTAAATTGATTTATAAAGCAATAAAGAAGTATGATACAATTGTGATTGCACGTCATGTTGGAGTAGATCCTGATGCCATGGCAAGTCAAATGGCATTAAAGGAGGCAATTCTTTTAACATGGCCTAAGAAACGTGTATTAGCAGTTGGTACGGGTGGTAGTAAATTTTCTTATTTGGGTAGTTTAGATAAATTAGAGGACGTTTCATTTTCTGAGTCATTATTAATTGTTGTAGATACTCCAGATAAAAGAAGAGTAGATTCTCCAGTGATTGATGAGTTTGCTTATAAGATTAAAATTGATCATCATCCATTTGTAGAAAATTTTTGTGATATAGAATTTATTGATGATCAGAAGTCTTCTGCATGTCAATTGGTTTTGGAATTGCTTTATAGGACAAAACTTAAAAGGAATCAATCAGTTATTGAAAAGTTGTTTATTGGGCTTGTTTCTGATACAAATCGCTTTTTGTTTAATTCTGATAGTGTTGTTTTTTCGTTAGTTTCTAAGATATTGTCAGAGTATCCTTTGGATATTCCTCATTTATATCAACAACTTTATATGCGACCATTAAATGAGGTTCGCTTACAAGGATATATTGAACAGAATATGAAAATTACGGATCATGGAGTGGGTTATGTTTCTTTAACAGCCGATATTATCAGTAAGTTTTCGGCAGATGCCGGTAGTGCTGGAAATATGGTGAATAATTTTAATTATATTGATGAAGTCTTAGTTTGGGCGATGATTTCTGAAGATAAGAAGAATGAAATTATTAAGATTAATATTCGTTCTCGTGGACCTGTTATTAATACAATTGCAGAAAAGTATCATGGTGGGGGTCATAAGTTTGCAAGTGGTGCGAGAGTCACTACGATGGAAGAGGCAGAACTTTTAATTCATGACTTGGATCGTGCATGTAAAAAATATATTGAAGAAATGGAAGGCGGGAAAGAAAAATGAAAGTCACTGATGTAATTCTTGATGTTACGGCGGTTCGTCGTAGTCAATATCCAACAGAGAAGTGTCCAGAGTTTATGCTAGTAGGACGTAGTAACGTTGGAAAAAGTAGTTTTATTAATTGTTTAATTAATCGTAAAAATCTAGCACGTATTTCTTCTAGACCAGGAAAGACACAAACATTAAATTTTTATTTAGTGAATAAAGAATTTTATCTTGTCGATGTACCTGGATATGGATATGCATCTGTTGATAAAAGAACACAATCTAAATTTGGGAAGATGATAGAAGAGTATTTAGAGAAGAGAAGTGAATTGAATCGTGTTTTTATGCTAATTGATTTTCGGCATAAACCAACAGAAGATGATTTGCTCATGTATAATTTTTTGAAATATTATAATATTCCAGTTACTGTTGTAGCGACAAAAGTAGATAAAGTTGGTGCTAGTAAAATGAATAAGAATAAAAAGATTATTTTAGATACATTGGATTTGGTAATGGGAGACGATTTGATTTTGTTTTCCAGTGTGACAAAACTTGGAAGGGAAGATGTTTTAAATAAAATTTCTACATTTTTAGCTCCTGAGGAGGAAGATTTGATATAGAAAGAAGGTTTGAAAATTAAAACTTTCTTTTTTTTTCTCAAAAAATTGATTGATACATACGATATTATAGGTGATACTTTGAAAGTTGAATTTTTAGAAAATGATAAGATAACGGTCCAATTGTATAGTAATATCGATATTTCAGATCGTAGTAATCTAGGTGTTTTGCTTAAAGAAATTGGAATATATTTAAAAAAGAAATATGATTACTTGTTTGATGGCCTTTATGATGTAGAGGCCTTTCAATACTCTAACTATTTTATTTTTGAAATCGAAAAGGTCGAAGAATATCCGGCGATTGATTTTAATATTTCTTTTCACCCTAATCGTCGAATGTTGATGGAGTTTGATGACGAAGATTATATCAATGGCTGTAAGTATTTTTATAATGGGAAGTACTATGTTGACTTTGAACTTGCATCTCACTACTTGAATTGTTTTGAATTTTGTAATGTGATTTATAGTGATGATGTGGAAAAAATTTTAAGAGAGGCTAGAATTGTATTCTAGTTTTTTTAAGAATTTTTAATTGATACTGTAATGTTCGATTTGGTTGACAAAGTTCCAACTAGACTTGCTAGTTTTTTTTGTTAAAATGAGGTATTCTTTTGATGGGACTTGAGAACTATGATATACTTAGGGTAATACTTTATATAGTATAGATGGTTTAGATGGTAATATTTTTTGAACTTTATTTTTACCTAGGTAGTTTCTTTGTTTTTAAGACTAAGTATACGAATGAGAATTAAGGTTTCGTTCTAGTACTTTTAACTAGATATTATCAATTTAAGTCATTTATAAAAACTATATAAAATGAAGGGAGAGTGTTTTATGAAAAATTTCAGTAGAAGTTTATGGGGAGTTGTTTTTGTTGTTATTGGACTTGTGATTGGTCTTAATAGTTTTGGTATTACAGATATTGATTTATTTTTTGATGGATGGTGGACATTGTTCATTATTGTTCCTTGTTTTATTAGTCTATTTAATCCAGAGAATGGTGGAAAAATGGGAGATATTATCGGTCTTTTTATTGGATTTTCCTTATTGTTAATATCTAGAGGTGTATTTGACTATGGGGTAATTGCAAAATTAGTTGTTCCATTTATTTTTGTACTCATCGGAATTCATTTACTATTTAATAATACGATTAAAGCAAAAATATCTGAGAAGGTAAGGGAAGGTAAAAAGAATGGATTAGAGGTAATTGCTGCTACTTTTTCAGAACAAAGAGTAAATAAGGATAATGAGAAATTTGAAGGAGCAAATTTAGAATCTGTTTTTGGAAATATTGTTTTTGATCTTAGAAAATCAAAACCTGTAACAGAAATGGTTATTGATGCGAGTGCTATTTTTGGGGGAATAGAAATTATAGTACCTAATGATGTTAATGTTAAAGTGAAATCTACTGCTATTTTTGGAGGAGTTTCTAATCATATTTCTAATTCAGAAAATGCAAAATATACAATTTATATTGATGCGTTTACTATGTTTGGGGG
>JAAWDC010000096.1 GCA_022793565.1 Bacilli bacterium | reverse complement strand
GGGGAGATTATGGAAAAAACAGCATGGATTTTTTCATATAAACTTAAGAAAAACGTGAGTGAAGAAAAGTTTATAGAACTAACACAAAAGTTACATGATGAAATTATATCTAAAGCAAAGGGCTTTATTTCCTGGGAACATTATTTACAAGGAGATGTATGGACTGATTTTGTCCTTTGGGAAACAGAAGAGGATGCGAATAATGCCACAAAAGTAGGACAAGGAAAAGAAGTAACTAATAATTTTTATGCTTGTATCCAAATGAATACATGTAGAGCATTGATTTCAAAGCTTATAAAAAAATATTAGAGAAAACAAGGAAACTTCAAAGCTAAGGATGGAAAGAATATGAAAAGTGCAGTAATAAGAGGAATTATCGTAGGAATTGGGATTTTATTCCAAATAGTAGTGTCTGTTTGGCTATATATGTTTTTAATAGATAAATTATGGTTATTTCATCTAATATTTAGTTTTTTAGAAATCGTTATTATAGTAGGTGTAATTAAATATAGTAAAAATTATTCATTGACGTTACCGTTAATTATTATTTTACTTTTTTTTCCACTGATTGGAACCGTTTTATATATTGTAATTCACCAAAATAAAAATAATAGTAAAATTCTAAAAAAAATTATAGAAAGTGAAGCAATCAGTAAAAAGTATTTGACTCAAGATAAGAAGATAAAAGAAGAAATAAAAGAAAAAAGTGATTTAAGATACATTAGTGATTTTGCAGGCTTCCCTTTTACCAAGAATAATGATGTTACCTATTATCCGTTAGGAGAACTAGCCTTTCAAGATATGATAAAGGAACTAAAGAAGGCCAAACGATATATATTCTTAGAATACTTTATTATAAACCATGGAGCAATGTGGGACACAATATTAAAAGTTCTAGAAGAAAAAGTTCGACAAGGAATCGAGGTAAGGGTAATTTATGATGATGCAGGATGTATTGCTACCCTAGAAAAGGGCTATGATCAAAAACTAGAAAAAATGGGAATAAAATGCATTGCCTTTAACAAATTAAATCCTATCTCTGGTATTATTATGAACTACCGCGATCATAGAAAAATTTTAATAATTGACGGAAAAATAGCTTTTTCGGGAGGAATTAATATCGCAGATGAGTATATCAATGTGAAAAGCCCATATGGACATTGGAAAGATAACGGAATAAAAGTAGAAGGAGAAGCTGTTTGGAGTTATATAGTAATGTTTTTAACAATGTGGAATTCATTAAAAAGGAAGATTCTGATTATAGAAAATATCAATATAAATTTGATAAATTGCCTAAGTATGAGGGAATAGTTGCTCCTTATGCAGAAACTCCATTAGATGATGAGCAAATAGGGGAAGATATTTATCTAAATATTATAAATCAATCCCATAAATACATTTATATTTTTACACCATATTTGATCATTGATACAGATCTGATGAATGCATTAATTTTAGCAGCAAAAAGAGGAGTAGATGTTAGAATTATCATCCCAGGAATTCCAGATAAAAAAATAGTTTATACATTAACGGAATCTTACTTAGAACTATTAATCAAAGGCGGTGTAAAAATTTACAAGTATACACCTGGATTTATACACTCAAAGGTGTTTATAGCGGATGACCACATCGCAACAGTTGGTACAATTAACTTAGATTATAGAAGCTTATATTTGCACTTTGAATGTGGTTTATATTTAGAAAATGTAAAATGTATTCAACAGATAAAAGAAGACGCTTTAGAAACAATGGAACAAAGCCATCTAGTTACCAAAGAGGAAGCAACTCCTCGATTTTTCAAATCAGTATGGCAAGGAATTTTAAGATTATTTGCCCCATTACTATAAAAGAACTAACACCCAAAGCGTTTTTAAATAAAAATACAAATAATCAAAAATTTAAAACCCTAATTGATTTTCCAACTCAATTGGGGTTTTCTAATGGAAAAATAGCAAAAAGATTCTCGAATTAAACAATAGAAGGCCATTCCTAGAAAAGCGAATTTGCTAATACTGATAAAGTGTTTTTTGATATAAACATTGACATTTAAAAGAAAAAATGTTAAAATATAGCGCTATAAAAGGGGAATAATATTATGAGTATATTAGAATGTTCACAACTTCAAACAGAAGTAGAGAAGATGATCAATGATTTAGATCATAAGAAAAAATCTTGTGCCATAATAGCAAGAGAAGAAGTGAAAATAGCAACAGCTATCAAGATGATAATTAATTTCTCAAAAGAGGATGTCCTTTTTTGTGCACCAACAGAATCGGCGATTCAAAAAATAAAAGATACTTTTGAAAATATGGGATACGACTTGATGAGAGATTTCAAAAATCTCCAATTTTACACATTTGATCAATTACATTCTATGATTAAAAATGTAAAAAGACCAGAGTATAGTCTACTGATCTGTGACCAATTTCATTTGTTAAATAAAAAGAAACAATACCAATCGATCAAACAATTATTTAAAGATAGTAAAAATAAAAAATATTTTGGTCTGTCACAAACTCCGCTTTCAAATTGGGAGTATGAAAGAATATATGAACAAAAGTTAAAATCAGGAAAAAGAATAGAAAACATTACAGAGTCTTTATATGAGAATAATATCTCTTTTTTCTACTCGATAGAAGACGCTATAATTGATGGATTGATTGATACACCAGTGTACAATGAATATTTTATATTAGAGGGGAAAAAACCTAGACAAATAGCTCTTGAATTACTTCGACAAGCAAGAACTAAAAATGTTACAGAAGAAATGATAGATTCCTTAATTGCGTATCTCTCTCAGGAATCCTCCTTGGTAGATATCTTAGAAAAATATATCCAACCAGAGGGTTCAAGAATTATGTATATTTGCAAAGATTTTCAAGACTTAATAGAAAAAGAACAATTATTAAAAGAAATATTCCCACAATTATCAATTTATAAGACTGCAGCACAGTTAGATAAAAAAGAAAACGATAAAAATGTTGAACATTTTCTAAATACGGAATTTAGTGAAGGAAATAGTAAAGTGTTACTATCATTGAAGCAGGAAATAGAAGCAACTTCTATAGATGGAAAAGTGCAAATAATATTTGGAACAAAGACAAATTCATATAAAGATTTTATTCAAAAACTTACACAAATCTTTGTGTTGGGAAAGAATCAAGATCTTGAAGTACTAGATCTTGGTGGAGATTTGACTAGAATTAGATCCCTTGATTTCTTCGAATTCAAGTATAAATTAGAAAGAAAAGCAAAGAAACGGGGAATCGCCTCTAAAGATTTTCCGAAAATAAAATACAATGGGAACATGCCAGCTTTAAACGATATGGTCAAGGAAATGGCAAAAAATACATTTGTAAGCAAAAAAGAAAAAGCAGAAATCTATTATGATAGGATTACATCTAATTTTGGGATTCTTAAAAATCCAGATGAAACGTTTAGAGATGAAACTTCATTCAAAGATTGGGAAAAAGAAATGACTAAAATTGCTTCTACAGAATTACACTTATTACAAGAAAATCCAGAATATCAGATTTCAGAAGAAAACATGTACATTATTGAAACTGCTGCATATATTGATTCCTTATTTGAAATTCCCAAAACCGAAAGTGAAGAATCTAAAAGACAAGAGTATTATAAGAAAGCCATTTTATGTAAAAATATTTTATTGAAGAATGAACTTTTACGTTTTTCTGATGGAACATATATGTCTACTTGGTACCAAACTCAAAGAAGAAAAGTAGAAACTATACTAAATAAAATCGAGAAAAACAATGACTATGAGCTAAAAGAGGATGAAATGTTATTGTTAGTATGGATGAATAAGTTACATACAGCTTTAAAAGCTTTATGGGTCGAAAGAATATTAAGAGCACAAAGAAAAGAACAAAATAGTGAACTTAATAAAAAATGGAGAAAAATTTCAGAGTTAGTCGCAGACAATCCAAGTTTATTAAAGACAAAAAAAGATTGGGATTCTCTTGAAAAATTTAATATAATCGAAGAATTTTATAATGAAGTAGAAATGAACACTTTGGCAGTTGCAGATATAAATTTTCCATATGCCAATAGAATAAGTATAGAAAGAGAGAATGAAGGAAAAAAAATAGTATTAAAAACGATAAACCAAAAATAAAAGTGTATAGATACTAATGTTTTTATAAAATAATTTATAAAAACATTGACAAAATGATACTTTTGTGTTAAAATATGAGCTCATAAAAACGAATATGTATCGATATATTTCGTTGGATGGGGTGGTTGAAATGAAAAATAAAAAAATGATATTTATTTTAGTAATTACAGCTATGGTTTTCTCCTTTGAAATGTACAATATTGGTACTAGCTTATTCAGCAAAAAAGTTTTTAAAAATGAAGTAGTAAAACAAGAGAGAATTTCAAATTTAGTAAATGAGTTCGTAACTGTGAAAAAAGAAGATAAAGTAATTGCATTAGAAAATACAAAGAATGAAAAAATAGACGAATCACAAAAAGTGAGTTCTATAGTAGAACAAGAAACAAATACAGTGAATACAAATAGTATTCCAAAAACACCTGTTACAAATAATAGTACAAGTATTCCAGAAGCTAATTCTGTACCAACTGCTACACCAATTCCACCAGTAGTTCAAACTCCAGTAGTAGATATCTTAGAAACAATTAAACAAAGCAAAGATATTTTAGGTACAGCAGGAAGACTTTATATTCCTTCAGTAAATGTAAGTGTTGGATTATATCATGCCGATATTACAACTGGAGGAAATGCACAAAAAATCGTAGATGACAAAGATAGTGCTGCTTATTTCCAAATTACTAATCAAAATGTAATCGCAGATCATAATCATCAAGGATTTCACAAAATCATTAATACATCTATAGGAGATAAAGCATATATTAAAAAAGCAAACGGAGAAGTGGCTGTTTATAAAATGGTAAATAAATTAGAAGGACAAAATCATGGATTTGATTTAACTGATCTAAATGGAAATAGTGTTTTAAATGGAAGTGGATACCTAATTACATATACTTGCTACAAAACAAATGTATATGTAGATCATGTAATGATTGTAATGTGGGAGTTAGAAAAGTAAAAGAATAGATTAAAAACACGAAGTTGTAATATAAAAGTGAACACGAAAAGAATGTGTTTGCTTTTTAATTTGTTAAAATAATTTTAGAAGGAAGAAACTTGACAAATGTTGATATTTTTATTATAAATAAAACTGTTTCCAATTTTTAAATAGGGAAAAGTATTATTTAATATACTTACAAAAATTTTAAATAGAAAAAGAAAGGTGTTATGTAAATTCACAGATAATAATATTGATATATTGAGACTAAAAATAAAGAAATTAGCAGTATTACAGCTAGGAAAACCATATGTTCATTATAAATGGGGACCAGATCAATTTGATTGTTCAGGACTTACTTGGTACGTTTATAAAAAATTATTTGATATAGATATTACTACTTTTGGATATGGAAGGAGTGCAACTACTTGGCAAATGACAAGTCCAATTGGAAACTTGACGGTATATGAGGAAGGAAATGTGACGGATCAAATGATAGGAAAAATAGGAGTAGGAGATATTCTTTTTTTTCATACGCAGTCACTAAAAGCAAAAGGTCCAAGAAATAAAAACTACTATCCAGGACATTGTGGTATTTATTTAGGAGAAAAAGTTGTGATTCATGCCTCTTTAAAAGAAGAAAAAGTGGTAATAGAAGATCTCACAGAATCTAAATTACAGTCTATTTTAGTTGGAAGTAAAAACTATATAGTAGATAAAAAAGAATATTGTAAAATAAAAATCAAAGATCAAAATCACTGAGAATAAGATTGTGATATAATAAATCTTTGCTTTTTTGGTTGGAATCAAAAAAGTAAGAAATAAGTAAAAAGGAAAGAAAAAGACACAACAAAAAGAAATTCCAAAATAAAGAACTCATGGTATAATAATAAATAGATGTTTCAAAATACAAAATCAAATTGAGGAGGAATACTATGGAAGAAAAATTAGACCTTTCTGTAATAGAACATGTTGCGGCATTGGCACGTATTGAATTAACAGAAGAAGAAAAAGAAAAATATGCTGTAGATTTAAAGAAACTTTGGGATGAAGTAGAAAAAATTAGTGAAATAAAGAATTATGATGAGGAACTATTGATAACTCCAGTAGAACATAATATAGAATTAAGAGAAGATATTAATAATAAAATGATTTCATTTGAGGAAGTAAAGAAAAATGCTCCGAGAACAAGTGGAAATTTTGTGGAAGTACCGGTGATGATTCATGAGTAGATATTTAGACAAGAGTATATTAGAACTTCATCAGTTATTAAAGAAAAAAGAAATAAGACCCATTGATTTAGTAGAGGAAGCATATGATAGAATTGAAAAAAATAAAGAGTTAAATTGTTTTATTACACTAAACAAAGAAGAGGCTCTTAAAGAAGCAAAGGAATTAGAAAACTTAGAGGTAGATAACCCCTTTTTTGGAATTCCAATTGCCATTAAAGATAATATTTCAACAAGAGGGTTAAGAACAACTTGTGCTTCTAGGATGTTAGAAAACTATGAGCCTATATTTGATGCGACAGTAATTGAAAAGATAAAAGAAAAACATATGATAATTATAGGAAAAACCAACATGGACGAATTTGCCATGGGATCAACCAGTAGAACTAGTTACTTTGGTGCTCCAAAAAATCCATGGAATAAAGAAAAAATTACTGGGGGATCTTCAGGAGGAAGTGCTGCTTGTATTGCAGCAAATCTTGTACCTCTTGCACTTGGAAGCGATACAGGAGGATCCATTCGCCAACCATCGAGTTACACTGGAATTGTTGGAATGAAGCCAACATATGGAAGAATTTCAAGATATGGATTAGTCGCATTTGCTTCTAGCCTTGATCAAATTGGACCAATGACCAGAACGGTCTATGAGAATGCATTGTTACTAAATCAATTAGTAGGAAGAGATTCTAAAGACCTAACTAGTGTAAATAAAACAGAAGAAGACTTTACAAAGCTAATTGGAAAAGATATTCAGGGAATGAAAATTGGAGTTCCTAACTATTTTATGAGTGATATTGTAAGTCAAGAGGTTCAAGACGAAATTAAGAAAATCTTAATGCTATTAGAAGAAAAGGGAGCAGTCATTGACTTTATTGATATTGATTATATTGAAAATGCAGTAACTCTATATCAAATCATTGCTATGGGAGAAGCAAGTAGTAATTTAGCTCGTTTTGATGGTGTAAAATTTGGATATTCCACTCCAAATCCAAAATCAGTTGAAGATTTATATAGAAAAACAAGACAAGAAGGCTTCGGAAAAGAAGTTAAAAGAAGAATTATGGTAGGTTCTTATCTTCTAAGTGGAGAGAATGCGACCATATATTATAACAAAGCACTTCAGATAAGAGACGATATTAGAAAGAGTTTCAAAAAAGCATTTGAGACTTATGATTTGATTATCGGACCAACAGCTACTACAGTTGCCTATGGATTAGAAGAAGATCTTGATGATCCGATTAAATCTTTTATGGATGATGTTTTAGTAATTCCAGTCAATATGGCAGGGCTTCCAGGTATGAATGTACCAGTTGGTTTTAATAAGGACCATATGCCAATTGGATTACATATTATTGGGAATTCTTTTGAAGAAGCAAAAATGTACCAATTAGCAGCATTCATAGAAAAAGAATTAAACTTAGATTTAAGACCGAAAGTAGGTGTAGTGAGTGAGTAATGATTATCAAGTAACAGCAGGTACAGAGGTACATTGTGAATTAAAAAGTAATACTAAAATGTTTTCAGATTCTAATAATAATTACGGAACATTTGCCAATACCAATATTAATGAAATTGACTTTGCATATCCAGGAACACTACCTACAGTCAACAGTTATGCTGTAGAACTTGCACTAAAAGCAGCACTAGCATTAAATTGTAAGATCAATCGGAAAATGCATTTTGATCGAAAAAATTATTTTTATCCAGATTTACCAAAAGGATATCAAATTACACAAGCCAGAAGCCCAATTGGTGTAGATGGGTATATAGAAATTGAAGTAGATGGCGTATCCAAAAAAATTGGAATTCATGATATCCATATCGAAGAAGATACATGCAAAAGTACACACTATAAAGATAATTCCTTTTTAGATTTCAATAGAAATGGAGTTCCATTGATTGAAATTGTCTCAGAACCTGATCTAAAAAGTGATAAAGAAACGGTCGCTTATCTTGAAAAATTAAGAGAGACATTACTATATTTGAATGTATCTGACTGTAAAATTGAAGAGGGAAGTATGCGATGTGATGTTAATGTATCAGTTTCCAAGACAGAAAAGTTGGGAACTCGTACAGAAACGAAAAATGTTGGTTCTATCAGTAGTGCAGGAATGGTTGTTCAAGCAGAAGCAAGAAGACAGATTGAAGAATTAGAAAAAGGAAATATAATTCAAGAAGAGACTCGTAGATATGACGAAAAAGAAGACAAAACTGTTTTGATGCGTATAAAGGAAACAGGAAATGATTATCGCTATTTTCCAGAACCAGATATTCCATTTCTTATATTAGAAGAAGAATATATCGAAGAAGTAAGAGGAAAAATAGAAGTTCTCCCTGATGAAAGAAGAAGAATTTATCTAAAAAATGGAATTTCTCCAATAAATGCGAATAAAATAATTCAAAATAAGCAATTAAGTGATTTTCTTCTAGGAATGGAAGATATTGACTTAGTAATTGCTAGTAATTTACTGTTAGGAGATATTTCTGCCTACCTAAATAAAACAGAAAAAACCTTAAAAGAAACTAAATTAGGAAAAGAAAAATTCAGAGAATTAGTAAATAAGTTATCGAATAAAGAAATTACGAATAAGGTATTTAAGGACATTCTAAATGATTTGATGGAGAAAGATATGACAGTACAGGAAATCATCTCTTCTAATGGGATTGAAACAATCAGTGACCAAGAAACTTTATCTAAAATAATAAATGAAGTAATCAAACACAATGAAGAAAGTGTAAAAGATTATAAAGCTGGGCATGATCGTGCAATTAAATATTTAATGGGACAGATCATGAAAGAGACAAAAGGAAAAGCAAACCCATCCTTAGTAAATGAATTATTACTAGAGCAACTATCAAAATGATAAATGTTTGCGAAAGTAGAAAAGATATTGTATAATCTTACTATAATCAAAGGAGTTGGATAAATATGATGAAATTGGTAAAGAAAAACAAATTTACGATTATCGTAGTTGTACTTTTTGTCATTTTCATGTTTTGTGTTTCAAAAGCGAAAGATTTATTTTTTCCTAATGAAGGAACAGCAGTATATGGGGACCGGTTAGTTGGAAAAGTAGAAATTAGCAAAGATACTTATAATCAATTAAAAGAAAAGTTACAGGAAAATGAAAGAGTAGAAACTGTAGATGTGCGGGAAAGTGGTCGTTTAATTAATATCTCAATTACAATTCGAAATGACACATCCTTAGAAGATGCAAAAGCAGTAACAAATGGAATTATGGACTTATTTACAGATAGTCAAAAGGGATATTATGACTTTCAAACATTTGTAAAAAAGACAGATGCTGCTGAAAATAACTTTCCAATTATTGGATATAAACATCATAACAGTTCTAATTTTGTTTGGTCTCGGGATAGAGATAAAACAGATATTAGTAGTTAGAGGGTGAACCTATGAAAAAGAAATTAATTATTATACTACCAATCGTCATCGCTTTTTTAGTTTTCGTTGGAGTATATTATTATCTGAATTATACAGATGAAAGAACAAATCTAACAGTTGGAGAAAAACGGTGGATCGCTGCTAACTCAGAAACAAAATATGATCTTGAGATTATCAATGATATACCAGTATATTCGATAGATGGATCAGGTGTAGTATTCAATTTTATTAAAAACTTTGAAGTGGACACAGGATTAGAATTTAATAAAATTCCATATCCAAAAACGGCAAAACCATCTGGGACAGGCTTAAGATTTCGTTTATTAGACAATGACACAAAGCCAACCAATAAAGATCTATTAATGTTTGAGGATGGGTATGTGGCAATTAGCAAAAAAGAAGTTCGCTATGATGAAATTAGCGAGCTAGATAATAAAACAATTGGTGTTTTCACTTCTGATGTTGGAGAGTTAAGTTATTATTTAAAAACTGCAACAGATTTAACATATAAGACTTACGATAATATAACAACTATGATGAGTGATTTTGAAAAAGATACAATCGAAATGATTATTTTGCCACAGATTCTATACTTAGAACAAACTGTAATCAATGATGGATATCATATTAATTACTACTTTACAGAAATTTCCAAACGATTAGTACTAACCTTATCAGACGATAATCAAGAACTAAATCAGGTAGTGCGTAAATATTATGAGAAGTGGAGAAAAGAAAATTATATCTCCGTTTATAATAAAGCATATTTAGATTATTATGCTGCCAAAAATGGTATAAATGATAAGGCAAAAGCAGATCTAGTATCCAAGTCTTATGTATATGGATACATTGAAAACGCACCATATGAATTGAATATAGATGGAGTGCCAAATGGAATTGCCAGTGAATATATAGCAAGAATGTTAAGATTGACAGGAATTGATTTTACATATAAAAAATATAAATCGATGGAAGAATTAAACCAAGCAATCGATCGTGGAGAAGTAGATATTTATTTCAATAATTCGGGATATAATACTAGTGATTATAAGGCAACAATATCTCCAACTGTAGAAGAATATGTAGTCTTAGGAGTCTCAAAAGAAAAAGATATAGTTACAACATTTGAAAGTTTAAAAAATAAAGATGTAAAGATGTTAAAAAGTAACTTAATTACTAAATATTTTAGTGAAAACAGTAAGGCAAATATCAAAGAAGTAAATTCAATAGATCAATTGACAAAAGGATCTGGATTAGTCATTGTAGATAAGGAGATATATAATTATTATAGAAATAATAAATTCTCAAAATATGAAGTCCTATATTCTAATTTCATGAACTATGATTATACGTTCATGGTATATAAAGAAAATGAAGAATTTTACAAATTATTTAATTATATCATTACTACCAATTCATATTATAATTATCGACTAAGTGGATTAAATGCCTTAGATTTATCATTAGTAGAAAGAACAAGTTTTGAGGAGTTATATTTAATTGTTTTAGGACTTGTATTACTACCAATTGTCATAGCGGTAGCTTGTCTTGTTTTCTTTAAGCGAAAAAAGAAAATAACAGAAGTAAGAAAAGAAGATCGTAGAAAATATACAGATATTTTAACGTCTCTAAAGAATAGGAATTATCTAAATCTAAATATGGAGGCTTGGGAAGATAGCCAAGTTTATCCACAGGCGATATTGATTGTCGATTTGAATAATGTAAAATATGTAAATGATAATTATGGACATGAAGCAGGAGATAATTTGATCGTATCCGCTGCATCCATTCTAGTAAATACACAATTAGAAAATAGTGAGATTATTCGAACTGATGGAAATGAATTCCTAATTTATTTAGTTGGATATAGTGAAAAACAAGTAGAAACGTATTGTAAAAAGCTAACGAAAGAAATGAAAGATTTGCCTCATGGGTTTGGAGCAGCGATTGGATATAGTATGATCATTGATGATATCAAAACAATTGATGATGCAATCAACGAAGCTACATTAGATATGAGAACTACAAAAGAAAAAGTAAAATAGGACTGTGATATTTATGAAAAAAAGAATAGAGAAGTTTTTTCGTAAAGTGCAAAATGCAATTAAAAAGCCAGAAATGAGAATCTTACCAGGTCAACTGGCTTTTTTTCTTGTATTATCTATTATCCCATTAGTTGCATTACTGGCAGCAATCGCGTCTCATTTCTCAATATCAATTGAGTCGCTAATTGAATTGGTAGATCGCACAATACCCAAAGAGGCCGCAGAGTTAATCACTCAAGCGATTGATGGAAAGAGCCTAAACCTGAATATAGCAATCTTCTATGGCTCTGCTTTCCTTTTAGCATCGAATGGACCACATTCTATGATTATTGGCTCTAATTTACTCTACAAAGTGGAAGATAAAGATTATTTGACAAGAAGAATCAAAGCACTGTTTATGACCTTCGTTTTAGTACTATTGTTAGTCTTTTTGTTAATTGTGCCAGCTTATGGAGATATGATCATCTCTTTAATTACGCAAGTTCTTGAAAGTAAAGAATTAAATCATTTAATAAATGTTACTTATTCTATACTAAAATATCCAATTTCCTTGTTTTTTATCTTCTTTTGTGTAAAGCTGCTTTATACTATGGCTCCTGATAAAACAATCCCATCCAGTTCTACAACGTATGGAGCAATATTTACAACAGTAAGTTGGATTATAGCTACAGAAGTATATTCCTTCTATGTAGAAGTATTTGCAAAATATAATTTACTTTATGGAAGTATTGCGAATTTGTTAATTTTACTTCTATGGGTATATCTACTTTCTTATATTTTTGTATTGGGAATGGCGTTTAATACCAGTAGTGATTTAAATAAAGAAGAAAAAGAAGT
>JAAWDC010000095.1 GCA_022793565.1 Bacilli bacterium | reverse complement strand
TTTTTGATCGTTCATATCTATAATATAGTAATAAGTTGTTCCATCGATATTCGCTGTTGATAATTTTTTTATTTGGATTTCTTTTTCAATATTAGATGTAGTTATATTTGCGTTTTCACTCCAAATTTTGTTTAAATAGTTCTCACTTGCTTTTTGAATTCCTTCTGACGCATCCGTAATTTCTACTTTTTGGTAGTCTTCTACATCGACAAAGGCATACATTTTTACAAGTCCTGCTGCATCTTTTAGGCTTAATAGATAGGTTGCTCTATTGTTCAAGTTGATTAATAGTGGAAAACTGGCTTTATAATTCATCTGCTGAACTTGCCCTTTTGCACTCTCCATCGCTGAATATTCTTCTGCCCCTGGGACTTTATAGAAGTTTGTTTGTTTTGTTCTCATATTTGTTAAGATAAATCCTATATTGGATTCATCTGTTGATACTGATGTAATTCCTGTATATAGATATACATCATCATTCATCGCTATATAATTATATCCTTCTGTTGTTTGGACGACATTTTTTTGTCCGAATGAAGCATTCCAAAATCCCTGTTTATACTTTCCCCAATCATTTACTTGTTCAATGATCAGTGAAGCAGAATAAACATGATCCACCCAGGTTGGAACGTCTTCTACTTTGTACTCTTTGGAACTTCCATCTATTGGATTTAAAATAATAACACTATTAATTTCTGCTTTTAGTCCTATTCCTTTATATTTAATTGTCGGAACGATCCAATATGGGTTTCCTTCGTTATCAATTTCAAACGTCTTCTCTCCGAATATTTTAGTAGGATAAGAAAATCTCAAATGCCGATTTAAATTTTCATTAAACCATGCAGAGTCTACATATTTCATTCCTTTATCTAATTTTTTTAAACTTGACTTTCCAGTTACAGAATCAACTGTTATATACCCCTTTACTCCATCTTTTCGATTAGAAAAATATTTGAAAAGTCCATTATATTCTAATGGGGTTACTCGGATAATCGAATCATTATAGTTGATCTGGCTATATAAATCTGATACATAGAATTGGGATACTAATTCTGGCATTTGTCCCATTACTCGGTCCCCTAATTTTTCACTAGATGCCTTATCTAATAATGGTAATTTAGAGAAATCAACAGGCTCTATCTCTTTAATGAATTCTTTTCCTTGATCAATTGCAATTCGATTACTATATTCTTTTGCATGAAATAATGGAGATAAACACAAATTGATTAAAGGCATCCCAAGTCCAACAAAAATCATCATTGAAAAACCAATTAGAATTCTTTTTGGAACCTTTCTCCAAGTCTGTACCTCATTGGCCGATATAAGTAAATCTGTTGTACTGTAGATTGCAAATATAAATATGAGAAAAAACCAAAAACTCATACTGTGTATATTGATGGCTGGAAGCATAAAATAAAAGATAACTGTGCCAATCATTATAGTAATTAAAATGGATATTAATTTCTTTTTCAACACTCTCTCCTCCTAGTAATTTTATAATATCATAAATTTATGGGTAAATTGTGGCATTTTGTTGTTTTCGTCTTTTTCCACAGAAACTGTGGATTATTTATTTTAAAAATAAAAAGAACTGTTACTTTATTCACAAATAACAGTTTCTATTTCTAATTTTTACATTGATATGCTGTAATAGCTATTACTCCTACAATATCAAATTCATTACATCCTCTAGATAAATCATTGACTGGTTTTGCCAATCCTTGAGTAATCGGTCCATACGCTTTGGCATGGGCTAACCTTTCGGTAATTTTATATGCAATGTTTCCTGAATCTAAATCTGGGAACACCAATACATTGGCATGTCCTGCAACTTTACTGTTAGGGGCTTTTTTCTCTGCAACACTTGGCACAATTGCTGCATCAAATTGAAATTCACCATCTAACTCGACTTCTGGATCTTTTTCCTTGGCAATTTGAACTGCCTTAACTACTTTTTCTACATCATTATGTTTTGCTGATCCTAAAGTAGAATGGGATAACATTGCCACTTTGGGAGTTTCCCCCACTAATTGTTGAAAAGTCTTAGCACTTGTTATCGCAATTTCGGCAAGTTCTTCACTAGTTGGATTTTGAACCATCCCACAGTCTGAATATACAAATATTCCATTGGCTCCATATTCACAGTTTGGCACATCCATTAAAAAGAAAGAAGAAACAATCTTACTTTCTGGAGCCGTTTTAATAATTTGAAGTGCTGGTCGCAATACATCAGCACTACTATTTACTGCTCCCGCTACTAAACCATCTGCATATCCACACTTCACTAACATATTTGCAAAATATAATTTGTTTTCTAATAAAATCTTTTCTGCTTCCTCTAAAGTAATCCCCTTACTTTTTCTTAATTCATAAAATGCCTCTTTTAGTTCATTGAACTTAGTAAAAGTTTTAGGATTAATAATTGATATTTCATCGATGTTCACTTGATTACTTTGAGCAAGTGCTTGTATTTTTTCTTCTTCTCCTACTAAAATAATATGAGAAAAACCTTCCTCTTTCACAATCTCTGCTGCTTTTAGTGTTCGTATATCCTCAGTTTCTGCTAATACGATTGTCTTTTTGTTTTCTTTTACCTTATTCTTAATTGTTTCTATAAAATCCATTCTCTTTTTTTCCTTTCTTTTTTATTCTTCTTCTTTGATATTTTCTTCATAAATAATATCATCTTTCGAATCAAAGGCAGGGTGATCTATCAAAATAGCATCAAATTTTCCCTTAAATGCATATTTTGTATTTTTGGGAATTACCAACATTTCTCCATCTTTCAAGGTTATTCTTTGATCGTCTAAATAAAATATTGCACTTCCATTGACTAAGTAATACGTTCTATTTGAACTGATGTTTTTCATATATGGATGTTTCCCATTTAAGTGAGTTCTTACTACGGAATATCCCATATTGTCTTCTTTAGTCAAATAGTTATCTACAATATACCCATCCTCAACTTCCACACTCTTTAATTCATTATAGCATATTTTTAGTACTTTACTCATTTTGCACCTCAATTTTTTTCATCTTTTATAAAGCATCCGGTACTTTATTTATATTATAATATAAGTATTTAAAGTTTACTATAAATTTTAAAAAGGAAAGTTTATTCTTTAGATAATATGTTTATTTTCTTGATGCACTCAATTGCACTTTAGATTGATTTAGTGTGTTTATTTTTTTGATGCACTCAATTACACTTTAGATTGATTTAGTGTGTTTATTTTCTTGGTGCACTCAATTGCACTTTAGATTGATTTAGTGTGTTTATTTTCTTCTCTTATATAGATATAGAAGGTCTTTAAACTTGGTCTTTGATATTCTCATTTATTAAAAGCATCTCTTCTTGCTGGAACAGCTTTGGATGTCTATCCATTTTTAAGTAGCTTCCTAATTTCTTTTTACCTGCACCTTTCTATTCTTACCATTTTATTTTTGAAACTTTTGTCT
>JAAWDC010000094.1 GCA_022793565.1 Bacilli bacterium | reverse complement strand
TTTTTCCCATTGTACGTCCTAACTCTTCCTGTGTCATATCATCTAATTCTATAATTTTTTGATATGTTCTTGCCTCTTCAATTGGTGTCAAATCTTTTCTTTGAAGATTCTCTAATAATGCTACTTTTGAAGTTTCTTTATCATCTAAATTTCTAATAATAGCGGGAATTTTAGTTAATCCTGCCATGGCAGATGCTTTATATCTTCTCTCTCCAGCAATAATTTCATACTTATCTCCAATTTTACGAACAATGATCGGTTGAATTACTCCATGTGCTTTAATAGAGTCAGATAATTCTTTTAATGCTTGTTCATTGAATACTTCTCGTGGTTGGAAACGGTTAGGAATAATATCATCTAAATATAAATCTACCACTTCTCTATCCATAGTAACCCTCTTTTCATTCTTTCAAATTTTTATATTTTTATTCTTTTAATTATATTCATTATATCATAATTTTTTGACGAAACAAGAAAAAAGCCACTTTTTTGTGGATTCTATCTCTATTTCTTGGTTTTTTTTGACTTTTTTCTGTGTTTTTTGAGTCTTTTTTTTATATTTTTATTCTAAATTTTTTTTCTTGGATACATAGAATTCGTCTTTTTTAATTTTCTTATGGTATTTAATGTCCGGCAACTTTCTTCTATTGGAATTAAGAACGACTCTACATTTTCTATTTTCCCACCAAGTATTTTAATTATTTCTTCTGATTCTTTTAATTCTTCTGTTGCATTAGCTTTCATGGCGATGAATATTCCTTGCTCTTTTACCATTGGAATACATAATTCAGATAATGTTTTTAAGTTGGCTACAGCCCTTGCAGTTACAATATCATAATATTCTCTATGTTCTTTGGCATATTCTTCAGCTCTTTGATGGATAGCTTTTATATTTTCTAATCCTAATTCTTGAATTATTGTATTTAGATAATTTACTCTTTTTTGTAGAGAATCTAACAAAGTTATTTTCAAATTTGGAAAAACTATTTTTAGTACTATTCCAGGAAAACCAGCTCCACTTCCTACATCACATAAGGTTAATTCTTGTGTTAGATCGAGTTCTTTTACTAAAGTTAGACTATCATAGAAATGTTTCAAGTATACCTCTTCTTTTTCAGTAATTCTAGTTAAATTCATTTTTTCATTCCAAGTAATTAGTAACTGATAGAATTGTTCTAATTGTTGCTGTTTTTCTTCAGTTAAATCAATTCCTAGGATCTTTGTCTCTTTTATAAATAATTCTAAGTTCATATATTTCCTCTCCTATATCATCATTTTATGGGATAGGTTATTCTATCTTTTTTAGATTCTTTTTTCTCTTTTTAAATATACCATCAATATTGAAATATCCGATGGGTTTACACCACTAATTCGTGAGGCTTGAGCAATCGTAGTAGGTTTGATATTAGTTAGCTTTTGTCTTGCTTCACTTGCTAGGTTATGAACCTTACTGTAATCTATTTCTTCTGGGATCTTTATTTTTTCTAAATCTAACATTTTTTCGGCTTCGCGATTGGCTTTTTTTATATATCCCTCATATTTTGTTTGAATTTCTACTTGTTCTTTTACTTCATCTTGATCCTCTATTTCAATCCAATGTTTTATGGTCTCAATTGTAATTTCTGGTCTTTTTAGTAAATCATAAAGACTAATTCCATCTAGTAGTTTTGTTGAATTAATACTAACTAAGTATTCATTGGTTTCTGAAGTTGGTGTAATTTTATTTTGTTTTAACAAATCTATTAAACTTTGAATTTTCTGTTTCTTCTGTTTAAAGTTTTGATATTTTTCTTGATTAATCAATCCAATTTGATATCCATATTCTCTAAGTCTTAGATCTGCATTATCGTGGCGAAGTAATAGACGGTATTCTGCACGAGAAGTCAACATTCTATATGGTTCTTTTGTTCCTTTTGTTACTAGATCATCGATCAAAACACCAATATAGGCTTCATTTCTCTTTAAAATTAAAGGTTCCTGTTGATGAATTTTACGAGATGCATTTATTCCTGCTATTAATCCTTGACCAGCTGCTTCTTCATAACCACTTGTTCCATTAATTTGTCCCGCTGTAAATAAATTTTCAATTACTTTTGTTTCTAAGGATTGTTTTAATTGAAGTGGATCGATAGCATCATATTCTATCGCATATGCATATTTTAATATTTTGGCATTTTCTAGTCCAGGTAAGGAATGTACCATTTTTTCTTGGATATCTTCTGGCATGCTTGTTGAAAATCCTTGAATATAAATATCATCATAATAAATACTTTCAGGTTCTAAGAATAGTTGATGTCTTTCTTTGTCTTTAAATCGTACTACTTTATCTTCAATTGATGGACAATATCTTGGTCCTATTCCTTCTACATATCCTCCATACATGCTTGATTTTTCTAAGTTTTCCATAATAATTTTATGAGTTTCTGGCGTTGTATAAATTAGATGGCAAGGAATCTGGTTTTTTACTTCATATAGTGGCTGGTTATCGAAGGAAAAAGTATAGGGAGTTTCATCTCCAGGTTCTAGGCTTGCTTTGGAATAATCGATACTATTCTTATCAATTCTTTGTGGAGTTCCTGTTTTTAGTCTTTGAATCGTGAACCCTAAATTTCTCAACTTTTCACTTAAAAATTGGGATGGTTTTTCTCCATGGGGTCCACTATTTGTTTTTTTGTCACCTCTTAAAATAACTGCTTTTAAATATGTTCCTGTGGTTAATATTACAGCTTTTGCTTCGATTTTTTCTCCTGTTTCTAGGATCACTCCTCTAATTTTATTGTCCTCAACGATTAAATCTTCAACTAATGACTCTTTCATCTCAAGATTTTCTTGATTTTGAAGCGTTTGAATCATTTGCTTAGGATATGTTACTTTATCACCTTGTGCACGAAGAGCCCGAACAGCTGGTCCTTTTTTTGTATTTAACATCTTTACTTGAAGACAACTATGGTCAATATTATTGGCCATTTCACCACCTAAAGCATCAATTTCTCTTACAATAATCCCTTTTGCTGGTCCTCCAATTGATGGATTACAAGGCATGTCGGCAATATTTTCTATATTTCCTGTAATTAATAATGTTTTATTACCTAAGCGTGCAGAAGCTAGACAAGCTTCACACCCTGCATGTCCACCTCCAACTACTATAATGTCATACTTCATACAATCCACTTCCTCTTTTTTCTTTTCATATTATACAATAAAATTTTATTTTCTGATATTTTTTTATTAAAATGTACTTAAAAATTATTTTCTGAGAAATAATTTTGATTGCCTTTCTTTTCTTTTTATTATATTACTACATTTTTTATACTTAATATTTTTTGAGTAAAATCTTTTCTATTTTTTCCTTATATAATTTTAAAAAAAAAGAAAAAAATTATTTCCCGGGAAATAATTTTTGGTTATAACTT
>JAAWDC010000093.1 GCA_022793565.1 Bacilli bacterium | reverse complement strand
ACGGATGAAGAGGTCTATGAGAAAAGTTTGTCTAAAATTCATGGGAAATATGTAGTTTTAATGGATCAAAATAAAGTTGTGAATAGTCAATATTGGATTTATCAGGCTGTGAAACCACTTTTAGAAGAGAGGGCTACTGTGGTTTCTTTCTTTAGAGATCAGGCGAAATATGATGCAGATGTTATTCGAAGTGCTGCTTATTATCCAGAATTAAAAGATCGGATATGTGAAATTGCAGATGAGAGAGTAATTTTTCTTCCAGAGAATCGTGATATTATTCAATATATTTGTCCAATTATATTAGATAAATCAGCTATTTTGGTGAAGAAGAAAATTTCAAACTTTATGTATATTTAATGCATTATATAGTAGGAGTGATTATAGCTAGTGTCTATTTTTCTTTTCTATGAAAAAGACTTCTTTGTTCTTAAGTAAGATGGTAAGTAGGTGGTAAAATGAAATATCAATGTCTTTATATGAATGACAAGCAGAAAATAAAATACCAAAAGATTGCTGGCAGAAACTATAAATCTGAAGAAAGTTTGGAGAAGACAGTCGTTAAAAATGGAATTATTTTACCAGGGAAACCTGATTTATATAATGAAAATCCTAAACTTTGGTCTATTGGTGGAGTCGTTGATTCAGAAGGACATTTTATAGAAAGTTCTAGTACTCGATATTTTTATGGTGGAAATTATGAGGTTGATTTGGATCGTGCTTCAAAAGTTAACGAAAAGGTAATCTTTTTTGGACCTTTTGTAGCTCATTGGGGACACTTTTTGTGTGATCAAATTAGTAGATTGTGGTATGTTTTGGATCATCCTAATGAATATAAAATTGCATATTGTAGTTGGGGTTTGGAGCTTTATGGAAACTTTATGGAATTATTTGAATTAGTAGGGATTCCACCAGAGCAAATCATTGATGTTTCTAGTCCTACTTGTTTTCAAGAAGTGATTATTCCAGATGTTTCATTTATTCCGGGTGAGTTTTATACTGACGAGTTTGAAAGGTTAATTGATCATATTGTTAAAAATTGTACTATTTCGAAAAAGAATATTCCAGAAAAAATTTACTTTACTAGGTCTAATTTAATTGGAAACAATGATAAAGAGCATGGAGAAGATAATATTGCTACTACTTTGATTCATAATGGTTATGAGGTGTTATCCCCTGAGACTTTGTCATTGCGAGAACAAATCTTTTATATTAATCATGCTAAGCAAATAGCAATGCTTTCTGGAAGTATTGCTCATAATTTGATGTTTTGTCGGAAAGAAACAGAGGTAATTATTTTCAATAAAATAGATTTAATTAATGATTATCAAAGTGTAATTGATCATATGACTCGGGCTAAAATTACTTATGTAGATGCATATATGAAAATTTTGCCTGTATTATTTGGGAATGGTCCCTTTTTATTTAAAGTTAGTAAGTATTTCAAACAGTTTTTAAAGGATCAAGGGATGCAAATTGTTTCTACTAGGGGTATTCAAATTAGAGATTATTTTTGGTACTTTAAGCAATATTATAAAATATATAAAATTCCACAGTATCGAGAATTCTTAAAAGCACAGAAACAAGTTCAGAAGCTGAATGATATGAGATAATTTCATAATAATTCTTGTTGGTTTGCTTTTTTATTTGTGGAGGTTATATGAAGAAGTTAAAAAAATTAGTGAGTTCTAAGTTATATTTGTTCTACTTTATTTCATCTATCTTGATTGTATATATGCACTCCAATCCTTTACAGTGGGGAATTCGATCAAATACTGGGGGAATATGTTCTTATATTGATTCTTTTTTTCAAACTCTTAGTTGTACAGCTGTGCCTTTTTTCTTTGTTGCATCGGGTTTCTTACTATATAAAGATTTGACATTTGATCATATTAAATTAACGATCAAAAAGAAAATTAGGCGCTATGGGGTCCCATATTTGGCATGGAGTGTTATATGTTTTTTGCTTATGGATCATTTAAGGAATATGCAATATAAATATATTCCCCTTTATTTACTGACGTCTAGTTTTGATGGAGCTTTATGGTTTATTGAGGTTTTGATATTCTTAGTACTACTATCTCCTGTTTTTCTATGGATTTTTAGATCCAAAAAAGTTAGTATTCTTGTATTAGTTTTACTGTTCATCTTTTCTTATTATATTAATATTCCAATTTCTGGTTCCTCCATTGAAGTTATTTTACTTTCCCCTTTTCAGGAACATTTGAAAATAGCTTTTCCATATTATTTTCTTGGTGGATTTTTAGGGAAATTTTACTTTGATAATATTAATAAGGAAAAGTATTATTCAAGGATTTTGAGTGTTGTTTTGTCTGTTTGTCTTTTGATTTTATATGGTCAATATTTCAATAATTTTCCTGTTAGGATTACAGGGATTGTTTATGTTATTTTATTACAAGCACAGGCAGTTTTTTGGTGGATGATTTTACCAAGTAAGATATTTAATTATAAAGATCATTGGTGGTATCATAGAACCTTTTTTACATATGCTGCTCAATGGATATTCATTTGGGGTGTTGCGAAAGTACTTGATTATTTTCATTTGATGGGAAGATATGTTTCTTTTTATAAACTTTTTGGATTACGTGTATTGATTAGTATTTTTATTGTAATCATTACAATATTGTTGGGTCAGTTATTTTACATTTACCTTCCTAAAGCTTATTTATTTTTAACGGAGGGACGTGTTAAAAAGTAGAATATTTGTTAAATACACGTTATATTTGCTATCTATAGCTATATTTGATATAATTATTATGGTGGTATGATGAAGAATAAATATGCAATTATTGTGGATAAAGTATCAAAGAGTTTTAAAATGGTTTATGATAAACCATATACCTTAAAAGAAAGACTTGTTTTTTGGAAGAAGGATAAGTCTATATCTAGAGTAGGAAGACATGAAGTACTTCGAAATGTAGATGTTAAAATAAAAAAAGGGGAAACTGTTGCTTTGATTGGTGTTAATGGAAGTGGGAAAAGTACACTTTTGAAGTTGATGACTAAAATCATTTATCCAACAGAGGGAGAAATTAGAATAGATGGTAAATTGACCTCTTTACTTGAACTAGGAGCAGGGTTTCATCCTGATTTTACAGGTCGTGAGAATATTTACTTTAATGCATCTATTTTTGGTTTGACAGCAGCAGAGATTGATGAGCGAGTTGGGAATATTATTGAGTTTTCAGAATTAGAAGATTTTATTGATAGTCCAGTTAGAACTTATTCTTCAGGGATGTATATGCGTCTTGCCTTTTCAGTAGCGATTAATGTAGATGCTGAAATACTGTTAATTGATGAGATTTTGGCAGTTGGGGATCAACATTTTCAGGAAAAATGCTTTTCAAAACTTCAAGAATTAAAGGATAGTGGAAAGACTATCGTGATTGTAAGTCATTCTCTAGATTCTATTAAAAAACTTTGTGATCGAGCTGTTTGGGTTCATAATGGAGAAGTTTGTTCTGATGGAGTTTGTTCTAAGGTTATTGAAGAGTATTTAAAGGTGTGTGGATAGTATGTTAAAAGAGTTGTTTCGCAATTTATATGCGTATCGGCAGTTATTAAAGAGTAATGTACAAAAAGAGATTCGTGGTAAATATAAGGGATCTTTTTTGGGCGTATTATGGTCTTTTGTCAATCCTTTATTAATGACACTCGTGTATGCGATTGTTTTTCCACTTATTTTGAAAAATACAGAACCACATTATGTAACATATTTAATTATCGGGATTTTGCCTTGGAATTACTTTACTACAGTAATTAGTCAGGGAACTACTACAGTATTACTGAATGGTGGGATTTTGAAAAAAGTATATTTCCCAAGGGAAATTTTACCAATTTCAGTTAATTTAAGTGGAGCGATTAATTTTATGATTTCCTGCTTGGTTATGTGTTTATTTTTAATATTTAGTGGAATTGGATTTAGTTGGTATGTATTTATTTTCCCTTTAATTTTGCTTGTTCAGTATGTCGTTCAACAGGCGATTATATTAATTACTAGTGCGGTTAATGTTTATGTACGTGATGCGGAATATATAATTAACTTTTTTGTAAATATGTTATTTTATGCTACTCCAATTTTGTATTCCAAAGAAATGTTTGCTGGAAGTTCTTTAGAGTGGATTATTAAAATAAATCCTTTTGCGATTCTTATCAATAGTTACCGAGATATTTTTTATTATCAAACACTTCCTGATATTTTCTCTTTATTGGTTACTTTAGGAATTGGTCTTATTGCTTTTTATGTTGGATTATGTATTTTTAGAAAACTCGAAAAGGGATTTGCCGAGGAGTTATAGTTATGAAGTTAGCAGGTGTGGTAGTTTGGTATCATCCTTCACAAAAGGATGTGGATAATATTTATACATATATAGATTCTGTTGAAAAGCTTTATATTGTAGATAATAGTGAGGGACAAGACCATAAGAAAATTGTTCCAAACTCAAAAAAGATTGAGTATATTTTTTATAATGAAAATATGGGGATAGCCAAAGCTTTAAATTTGGCGGCACATAAGGCAATTGAGGATGGATATAATTTTTTATTGACGATGGATCAAGATAGTAGGTTCTCTTTTGATGACTTAGAAAAATTAAAAAAGATAGCAAGTACTAAAAATTTAAAAAAAGTAGGAATTATTAGTCCATGGCATCGGACTAAACTTAAAATAGAGAAACCTAAGGATTCGATCGATTATCCACTCGATGTTATGACTTCTGGAAATTTACTTAATTTAGATATTTATCAGAAAATAGGTGGGTTTAAGGATTTTTTATTTATTGATGGTGTCGATATTGAATATTGCTTAAATTTAAGAAAGAATAAGTATAAGATTATTAGAATCAATGATATTGAATTGGAGCATGATTTAGGTGATATTTTTTATCGACAATTCTTTAAGAAAGAATTTATGTGTGATAATCATAATTATTTAAGAATTTATTATATGACTAGAAATTATCGATATATTCGGGATCATTATTCTGATATTGCGCCTGATTTTTGTCGTATTTTAGTGAAAATTAAGGGTCTTATATTTAAAATTATATGTTATGAAGATGATAAATTTAGAAAACTAAAAAGTATTTTTTTAGGGTATTTAGATTATAAAAGGGAGAGATATGGTAAGTATTCAAAATAGGAGGGAAGCATATGGCAAATATTAAATACATTCTAACAAAATCAAAGGAAACATATCGGGAAGAGGGATTGAAGAGTTTGACTTTTAAATCTGTTAGATATTTGAAAAAGCGTTTAATTCCTAAAAACGAAAAGAAGGTATATAAAGATGTTCTTTTTATCAATGGATGCACTTTACCGCACCCATCTAGATATCGTGTAGATCATCAGATTGAACAATTACTGGCTAATGGATTAACTGCTGATTTTGTTTTTTATGAGCAACTTAATTTAGAGATGGAGAAGTATTATCGAACTTTCGTCTTTTTCCGTTGTCCTATTACGGATACTGTTAAGGACTTTATAGAGAAGGCTAAATTACAAAATAAGGTAATTTTCTATGATATTGATGATTTAGTTTTTGATAAATCCTATACAAAGACTATTAAGCATTTAAATAGTTTAAGTAAGGAAGAACTTGATTTATATTATGATGGTGTTAAGAGAATGGGGGATACTCTTCGAAAATGTGATTATGCGATTACAACAACGCCTACTTTGGCTAAAGAGTTAAAAAAGTATGTAAAGGAAGTTTTTATTAATCGAAATGTAGCATCTGAAAAGATGGTAGAATTGTCTTTACGTGCTTTAAAAAATAAGACGCTATCTTCTGATAAAGTAGTGATTGGATACTTGAGTGGAAGTATTACGCATAACGCTGATTTTGAACTTATAATGCCGACTATTCGGTCAATAATGGAAAAGCATTCAAATGTATATTTGAAAGTAGTTGGCTTGTTAGATATTCCAGAGGAGTTACAATCCTTTTCTGATCGAATTCTATTTTCTCCTTTTACATCTTGGATGAATTTACCAGAGGTCATTGCTTCTTTAGATATTAATTTGGCTCCACTGGAAGTTAGCATTTTTAATGAAGCAAAATCTGAGAACAAATGGGTAGAGGCTGCACTTTGTAAAGTTCCTACTGTAGCTTCTGATGTTGGAGCCTTTCATGAAATGATTCGTGATGGAGAAGATGGTTTCTTATGTGCTACCCCAAAGGATTGGGAGCGTGTTTTGGATCAGTTAGTATCTAATTGTGAAACTCGTGAGCGAATTGGGCTTAATGCACATCGCCGAGTAATAAAAGAAAATGTGACTACATATACTGGATATCCTCTTGCTAAATTTATTACAAGTAAGCTTCCTAAAACTGTAGCATTTGTTTTACCTACTACTAATATTAGTGGTGGTGTGAATGTTATTTTGAAACATTGTAGTATTTTGAAAAAATATGGTGTACATGCTTTTATTATTAATTCTGATCATCCAAATGATAACATTGTAAATCAAGATGGAGAAATTAATGTTATTTCCAATATTAAGGATTCTATCGATGCTAAGATTGATGTAATGGTAGCTTCTCTTTGGACAACCCTAGACTATGTACTTCAATATCCTAAAGTAGGGAAAAGAGCTTACTTGGTCCAAAATTACGAAACTGATTTTATGAAATTTGGAGATTTTTCAAAACTGACTGCTAATTCTACATATAGTTATGATGATGTTCAATATATTACGATATCCAAATGGTGTCAGGAATGGTTAGAGACAAAATATGAGAGAGTAGTTTCTTATATTCCCAATGGTATTCGTCCTGAGCAATTCCCATATAAGAAAAGGAATTTTAGTGGAAAAATTAAGATCTTGGTAGAGGGAAATAGTGATGATTATTATAAAAATGTGGATGAAAGTTTTAGAATTGTTGAAAAATTAGATAAGGAAAAATACGAAATTCATTTTTTATCTTATCAGGGGACTCCTAAGAAATGGTATTATGTCGATAAGTTTATGCACCGAGTTCCTTACGATCAAGTGAGTGAAGTTTATCAGAATGCAGATATTTTGATTAAATCTAGTCTTCTAGAAAGTTTTTCTTATCCACCTCTTGAAATGATGGCTACTGGTGGGTGTTGTGTGGTTGTTCCAAATGATGGAAATGTCGAGTATTTGAAAGATCAAGAAAATTGTTTGTTTTACGAGGCTGGAAACATAGAAGAGGCGCTTAAAAAGATAGAGGTTCTTTCTCGAGATGGAAAACTTCGGGAAAAACTTGTGAAGAATGGGCAGCAAACTGTGGATTCTAGAAATTGGAAAAATATCGAAAAGCAAATTGTAGATACGTATATTGGAGAATAGTTTATGAAAAAAGTAGAGATCGAGAAATTATTTTTATTGTTGGGGTTTTTCTTTGGTTGTTTATTTATTTTTCTTATTCCACCTTTTCAATCTCCTGATGAGGATAGTCATTTTAAGAAAGCGTATACTATCTCTGAAGGTCGATTCTATGCATTATCTAATGGTAAAATTAGTGGGTTGAAAATTCCTGATGTGATGCATTTATATATTGAAGACAAGTTATCTGTACGAGAAGATCTTGATTATAAGTATACATATAAAGATTTTTATAGTGATCAATTTTTTCCTTCAGATTTTTCTCATAAAACATTACGAGAGGTTTCTACCTCAAAAGTTGCACCTATTGCTCATTTAATTCCCGCTACAGGAATTCTTTTTGCAAAATTGGTATCTCCTATTTTTGTTGATGGTACTCCATCTACAGCATTTATGCTGTATTTTGCAAGATTCTTTTCCTTAATTTCCTATTTGACAATTGGTTATTTTGCCTTGAAAGTAACACCTGTATTTAAGAAAAGTATGATGGCGATTCTGTTATTGCCAATGTCTCTTTTTCTAGGTAGTATGGTAACATATGATAACTTGTTGATTCCAGTTTCTTTATTAGCTATCGCTTATATTCTTAAATTAATTTATGATAAAAAGGAACTGTTTCAAAAGAAGCATTTTATATTATTTTGTGTGATTGGATATATTCTTCTGAATGTTAAAGTGGTATATTCTTTATTGTTACTTCTATTACTTTTTGTTCCAAAAGATAAATTTATTGGTAAGAGTGATAAAGATAAATTTCAAACTTATTTTAAGATTGCAGGTATTGTTTTTCTGTTTACTGTTTTATTAAAACTTCCAAATTATTTTTTAGATGTAGAACCTACCAAGACTTTGGCTTCGGATCAACTTCGATTTATTTTAACTCATCCGTTTGATTATACTAAGATTTTAATTTTTAATTTTTTAGGTCAATTACGTATACAACTTTGTTGGATGATAGGAACTTTTGGCTTATTAGATACTCAGATGCCACCATTATTTCTTATGTTGTCTTTTTTGAATCTCCTTTTTGTATTTGTGATGGATGCTATTAGTGAGAAGGTTCAAATTTCTTATAAACTAAAAATGACTGTTCTTTTGATTCTAATCTTATCCGTTGTAGGAATGTATACAATAATGTATATAGATTGGACTCCTAAAATATTTGGAGTTGTTGGTGGAGATCAAATTACAGGTGTTCAAGGGAGATATTTTTTACCATTATTAATTTGTTGTCCTATTTTATTTTCTAATCGAATTTTTGATCGTAACAAAAGAATTCAGGAATTTACTAAGACTTATTTTTTGAAATCAGTTTTTGTTTTAAGTACTTGTTTAGCTGTTAGTATTTTGGTAAATTTAGTTCGTTTTTGGGTATAGTGAGGTGTTTTATGGAGAAGAAAGTCTTGTTAATTATCCCTGCATATAATGAAGAGAAAAATATTTTGAAAGTCTATCAAAGTATTCTTTCTTATAATAAGAAGAAAAAGGCAAGTT
>JAAWDC010000092.1 GCA_022793565.1 Bacilli bacterium | reverse complement strand
GATAAAAACAGATTAACTTGGGATAGTAAAGGAAAAGATATTTTCTATCAAGGAACAACTAGTAAAGAAACACCTGTCGAAGAGAAAATTTCTTATAAATTAGACGGAGAGGATATTAAGTTAGAAGATCTAATTGGAAAAAAAGGAAAAGTTGAGATTCAAATTAAGTATCAAAATAAAGAAAAACATGTTGTAAATGGAAATACATTATATACTCCGTTTGTCGTTATGACTGCAACAATGATTTCAAATGAGAATAATAGGGATATCGAAGTGACAAATGGAAAAGTCTTAGACAATGGAAACGGATATATAGTGGTAGGATTATCTACCCCAGGCCTTTATGAAAGTCTCGCAATTGAGGAACTAAATGGATTAGATACGGTAACAGTTACTTATAATACTGAAAAATTTGAACTTTCGAGTATTTATTCTGTGATCACTCCAAAAATAATCGACAATAGTGACTTAAAAATTTTTGATAAATTAGACTCTATATATGGAAGTGTAGAAGCTCTACAGAGTTCTATGAATCAAATCCAGAAGGGATCTAAAACAGTATTAGATGGATTAAACACTGTGAGTGATGGTAGCGAACAAATTGCCTCTAACTTAAATGTAGTAAATGAAAAATTAGGAGCACTTCAAAGTGGAGCCATTCAAATTGATCAAGCCATTTCTCTACTGTTGAATAAGATTCCAGAAAGTGTGTTAGATAACGCCACAAATCAACAAAAGGTAAGTCAGTTAACTCAGCTAATTGCCAGTACAGATTCTACAATTACAACTTTAAATGGGTTAAGTACGCAGTTAAGTGAAGCTTATACAACATACAATCTTAGTACATTAACTTATGACCAAATTTTAGCATCCCCATCTCCTGATAAGATGACACTATATCAAGTAAAATATAATTATGAAAATAGTTACGCCACCTATCAACAATTAATAGGACTATTAAATTTAAATAAAAAAGCATTACAATCATCCCTAGATACATTAAATATGTCCAGTGAATTAGCAGGTGCTTTACCAGGCCTTCAACAATTAAAACAAGGAACCACAGAGTTAGTAAGTGGAGTAGACGCCTTAAAAGAAGGAGTTAATTTATTAAGTAGTAAGATGAATGAATTATCTACTGGTACACAAACATTAAAAAAGGGTATGACTACTTTGAATACTGGTATTGAAACTTTCAATAGAGAAGGAATTCAAAAACTAACTGGAATTGCATCCAATGTAAAACACATATCTAATAAAGTAGAAGAGTTAGAAAAATTAAGTAACGAATATCAAACTTTTGATTCAAAAAATGATGATACAGAAGGAAATACAAAATTTGTATTAGTAGTAGATTCCGTCAAAGCTCCTAAAGAAGAAAAAAAGGCTGAAAAAGAGAAGAAAAAAGAATCAGTTGTAGACCGAGTTAAAAACTTATTTAAATAAAATGCCATAGGTATTATTAAGTATTTATAGGAATTACCTACTTCTAAGGCTTTTATGAAATTTCTACCAAGTACCTCCATTTTCTATATACTCAATCCACGGTCATATATAACAGGATGAAAAAGTGGATTCATATTTCCCAAAGACAAGAAGTGAAGATATCATTTATCCAGATTATATTGGTGGATTATATGCTGAAATTGGTACTGTCAATGCCTCTAATAATCGTAGTCACACACTGTTTAGGCAAGTAATATTAACTCCTCTTTCAGTCTTTCTAGAGATTAGAATAGGTAATAATGTAAGGAGAGATTTGCTATTTCCCGATAATCGACATTATATTAGAATGATTATAAAAGATACCTAAATTATATGTTTGATAGGTATCTTTTTCTTTTTTAATACCCCAAATATATTTTTATGAATTGATAGAAGTTTTATCTAATTCATAGTATTTTTATCTTAAGATTAGAGAACTTCTAACATTTTAAAGGGATAATTTATATAAATAAAAAATTTGCAATTATATATTTTGTAACTATGCTTACAATCACAAGTTTTATACCAATTCAGTTACTATCAAAAGAAGCTAAAATAATAAAAAATGAACTCTCATTAGAAGAAGTAAAAGAATATTATGAAACTACCTATAATAAAAAAAGAATGAATATCTATCGCTATTAAAAGTATTAGAGATACTCACTAATTTTTCCTAAAACATTAGCACTCTTTCTTGACAATTGCCAAACCGAGTAGTAAGATAATCATTACAAGTAGGGAAGATAGTGAAAAAATAGTACTAAAATCCTAGAATAAAGAAAGAGGGAATATTGTGAAAAAGAAACAATTTAAAGCAGAATCTAAAAAATTATTAGATATGATGATTCATTCAATTTACTCAAATAAAGAAATTTTTTTAAGAGAATTAATTTCTAATGCCAGTGATGCTATAGACAAATTATATTATCGATCTTTAACTGATAAAAAAGTAAAGATAGAAAGAGAAGATTTAAAAATCGAAGTATCCTTAGATAAAGAAAATAGAATATTAATCATCGAAGATAATGGATGTGGTATGAGTGATAGCGAACTGGAAAATAATTTAGGAACTATCGCTGAAAGTGGATCACTAGCTTTTAAAACGCAAGAAGAAAATAAGAAAGAAGAAGTAGATATTATTGGACAATTTGGAGTCGGATTTTATTCTGCATTTATGGTAAGTGATGAAGTCACAGTAGAAAGTAAATCAATCGATTCAGAGAAAGCATATCGTTGGGTTTCGACCGGTGCCGATGGTTATAGTATTGAAGAATGTGAAAAAGACAGTGTAGGAACAAAAATAATTTTAAAAATAAAAGAGGATAATGAAGAGGAAAGTTATAGTGAATTTCTTGAAGACTACAGAATTCAATCAATTATCCGAAAATATTCAGATTATATTAGATATCCAATTCAAATGGAGGTAGAACACCGTCACTTAAAAGAAGGAAGCAAAGATGAATATGAAAGCCATGTAGAAACTGAAACAATCAATAGTATGATTCCACTTTGGAAAAAGAATAAAAGCGAGATCAAAGAAGAAGAATACAATCAGTTTTATCATGAAAAATATATGGATTATGAAGATCCACTTCAGGTGATTCATACCTCTGTAGAAGGACAAGTAAGCTACAATGCCTTACTTTATATTCCGTCACACGCACCTTATGATTATTACTCTAAAGAGTATGAAAAAGGATTAAATTTATATACGAGTGGTGTTATGATCATGGAAAAATGTAGTGATCTATTACCAGATTACTTTAGTTTTGTAAAAGGTTTAGTAGATAGTAACGATTTATCCTTGAATATTTCTCGTGAAATGCTTCAACAAGATCGCCGTCTTCAATTAATTGCCAAAAACATAGAGAAAAAAATTAAAAATGAATTAGAATCTATGCTTGAAGAAGATCGCGAGAAATATGAAAAGTTTTTTGCAGCATTTGGAATGCAACTAAAATTTGGAATTTATAATAATTTTGGAATGGATAAAGAAAAACTACAAGATTTAGTACTTTTCCATTCCTCTACAGAAAACAAACTAACGACATTCAAAGAATATGTTTCTAGAATGAAGGAAAATCAAGATAAGATCTATTATGCATGTGGAGAAACGATTGCCAAAATTGATCTATTACCACAAGTAGAACAAGTAAAAGAAAAAGATTTTGAAATTCTTTATTTAACAGATTATGTAGATGAATTTGTAATTCAAGCGTTAATGAATTATGATGGAAAACAATTTGTAAATGTATCAACTGGAGATTTAAATTTAGATACAGAGGAAGAAAAAGAAGAATTAAAAAAAGAAAATGAAAAAAGCAAAGAAATGTTTGAAAGCATGCAGAAAGTATTAGAGCAAGAAGTAGAAGCAGTAAGATTTACCAACCGTCTAAAAAATCATCCTGTTTGTTTAACGGCATCTGGTAATATTTCATTAGAGATGGAAAAGGTAATCAATGCGATGCCAACCGATGAAAAAGTCAAAGCAAAAGCAGCAATGGAAATTAATGCGCATCACCCAATTGCTGAAAAGTTAAAGAAGTTATACAAAAAAGATAAAGAAAGCTTTGAAAATTATACACGTGTTTTATATGCTCAAGCAAGACTCATTGAAGGACTTACAATAGAAAATCCAACCGAGATCAGTAATCTAGTTTGTGATATTCTATCTAAATAAAGACAAAAAGTATAAGAAAATCAGTTAAAAAAGAGAATCAAAAAAGAAGAGATTAAGCGGAAATATTTTTCCCAAAGTTCTCTTCTTTTTCAATATAAGTATTTGGATAGTAATGATTTAATATTTGACGATAGTTATAACCCGCTTTTGCCATTCCTTCTGCTCCATACTTACTAAGACCAAGTCCATGCCCGTGTCCTCTGGTGGTAAAAGTGGTAGCTCTCTTTCCTATACTAACACTAAAATCATTAGAATCTAATCCTAGTCGTCTAGCTAAAAGTAACCCGTCAAAAACCTTATCTCCGAATCGAATATACTTAACCCGATGTCCAATTGTTTTCATTAGTAATTGGATTTCTGTATCTTCAGTAATTTCTACATTGAGAAGTTGACTCAAATACTCATTAGGAACAATACGGTATCCAACATTATTACTATCGATATCAAAAGTGCTAGAAACACTCTTCAAGTAAGGATAGGCTAATTTTAAGACGTTAGAGGAGTCTTCTGTCTTTCCATGACTAGAAAGATGATAATAAGCATCAATATAGTCACCATCAAATTTGATAACTTCATCTTTAGTTTGTCGAATTGCTTCCCTAATTTTTTTTGTATAGGAGTCGTATTTAGAACCCCAAATTTCTTTTAAATAATTTTTATCACGATAAATATATGCTTTAGAATAATCACGGATTGGTAGATTTCGACTCAACCTTTTAACTGCGTAAGTTCGAGCGACAACTGCCTGTGCCTTCAAGGACTCTTCGCTAAAAATAGAGGGCATTTCGTTACTAATAATTCCAAAAATGTATTCATCTACTTTTAACCGTTCTACAATTCCTGTACTGTGATTCAAATCAATTAGTTTCTGACTGACTCCATGATCTACACTTAAAACCTCAACTAGAGAATCATTTGGACCATCGTAATCACTTAAAGAAAAGGAGTCGATAATGATTCCGTTAACTACAATACAAACTTGATCCCCATCAAAAGGAATATTTTGATTTTTTATATACTGATAAACTCTACGATATAGAGGAAGAGAAGGCTTTTCTTGATAAGAAAAATCCTGAGAAAATTCCTCAGTACTATTCAAATATAAATAAAGAATCTTTTTCCCTTGGTTATCTACTGTCATATATTTATAAAACATATTATCACCCTAGTAGTAGTATTGGAAAAAATTAGAAAAAAATACAATGAACCATAAAAATATCCTAAATTCTTTCTG
>JAAWDC010000091.1 GCA_022793565.1 Bacilli bacterium | reverse complement strand
GAACACTTCTTCGATCCTACTTGATTTTACATCAGATCAAGATGCCGTTTTTTTACAACTTGATTCCTTATATGCGAAGGGTGGAACAAATTATTATCAAGCTCTAATTAACGCTGATCACTTATTAAAAGATTATGTGCCAAAGGAAGATACAGAATGTTTAATACTATTTCTAACCGATGGATATCCTAACATTGATGTGCCAAATGAAGAGGGACAATACAGGTATTTAAAAGAGAAATATCCATTTTTAACAATTCATGGAATTCAATATGAAATGGGAAAGGATATATTACAACCAATTGTAAACATTAGTGACGATCAGTATATTGCAGATATGAATACACTAAATAATATTTTATTTGAAGCATCAACTATTGCGGATGTCTATACAGATATGACAGTGACAGATTGGATCGACAATGACTATTTTGAAATTGCTTCTATTTCTGATATTCAGTCTTCTTTTGGTACAGTCAATTTAGTCTACGAAGAAGAAGTTCCAAAAATTATTTGGAATTTGAATGATTTAAAAACAGGATCTAATGCGACTCTAGAAATTGATATACAATTAAAAAATAAGTATTATGATAGTAACTCGATTGTACCAACCAATAAGAAAGAAGAATTATCTTATGAAATAGATGGTCAAAAGGAAAGGATTGTTAGCGATAAAACACCAAGATTATCCGTTCAATATCAAATAAGTTATGATGAAAACCTGCCAACTGGCTGTAATATAAATAATATTCCTATTCCAGAGTATTATATGGCATACAGCATAGTAGATTTTAGCGATAAAAAATTAATGTGTGATGGGTATCAATTTAAAGGTTGGGTACCTATAACAGACAATACTGTAAAACAAGGAGAATATTCTCTCATTATGCCAAATTCCGATGTTATCTTGCGTGCAGAATGGAGTAAAGTATCTATCAACAAATCGATGAACGGAGAAGTTTATGTAGCACCTCCACCAATACTACAACAAATTCTATGGACCTATAACAATGAATTATGGCAGTATCGTAGTTCTATTACGAAAATAGTGATTCAGGATACCATTACTAGTGTATTAAACGAAAAAGAAAACTGGGATATATCCAAAGAAAAGAATGGCAGTGTGATAGGACGTCTGGCAGTCAATACAAATGATCCGACCACTTATACAGCTTATATTCAAGGGGAAGGAAAGGTTATTGCCAATCCAAATAGTAGTAATTTATTCAAAAACTTTACACAGTTAGAAACAATCGAAGGATTAGAACATTTTGATACAACTAATGTCATTAGTATGTCTTATATGTTTCGCGGAAACGAAAAATTAACCTCACTTGATCTAAGTCATTTTGATACTTCTAAAGTAACTGATATGAGTTCAATGCTCTATTCTTGTAAGGAATTGACGAGTTTGGATTTGAGTCACTTTGATACAAAAAACGTAACTAATATGGCGAATATGTTTGCCTATTGTGAGAAACTAACAACCTTAGATGTTAGTCATTTTAATACATCTAAAGTAAGAGATATGCAACTTATGTTTAGTTGGACTATTAATCTAACTTCTTTAAACTTAAATAATTTTAATACACAGAATGTAACCAACATGACAAATATGTTTAGTGGATGTAATAGCCTAACTTCTTTAGATCTCAGTAGCTTTAATACAGAAAAAGTTACAAGTATGCGAAATATGTTTTATGAATGTCATAATTTATTATCCCTTGATATTAGTAATTTTACAACATCTAATGTTACTAGTATGTATGCAATGTTTCAAGCTTGTAATGTTTTGCCTATAATTAATGTTAGTCATTTTGATACTATAAATGTGACCGATATGTCGCATATGTTTTATGGTTGTGCTGAGGTCACATCTTTAGATGTTAGTCATTTTAATACATCTAAGGTAACAGATATGTCATATATGTTTCACACTTGTTACAAACTCACGAGTTTGGATTTAAAAAGTTTTAATACTAGTAAAGTTACAGATATGCAGTACATGTTTAATGGTTGCATTAATTTAACTGCTTTAGATCTCAGTAGTTTTAATACATCCCAAGTAACGGATATGACAGCAATGTTTGCAGGAGATTTTTATTTGAGTTCTATTAATGTCAGTAGTTTTAATACGCAAAATGTAACGAAGATGTCATATATGTTTTATGATTGTCAAAGAATAACTAGCCTAAATTTGGCAGGATTTGATACAACAAAAGTTGTGAATATTGATCATTTTTTTGATCGATGTACAATTTTAACTACAACTATTACTATTCGCTTTTCATCTGGTACTTATGCTAGTATGTTCGAAACAGCTGCAATTTATGGCGGGAAAATCACGGTAAATTATACCAGTGCAGCATCGAGTTTCGTAGATACGCTATTAACGACTAAATCGAGTAATTCTAATGTTGTAAAGGGAAGCTTGGTATCATAGATCAGGGAACTATTAGTTTTTCTGATCTTTTTTAATATCAGATATTCTTGCCAAAGCATAAAATATATATTATAATTTGAGATAATAGAGGAGACGAAAAATGTATAAAAATAAGAATGGATTTACATTAGTTGAACTACTAGCAGTTGTAGTTATTTTATCAATTTTAATGGTAATTGCAGTACCAAATATTATCTCAACATTAGACAGAAATAAAAAGGAAACATATATTGGGGATGCCAAAAAATTAATTGCTTTAGCTAGAAATCAAGTAGGAAATAGAATTAACAAACCTGGGAATGGAGAAATAGTCCGGGTGAATTTGTCTTGCCTAGACAATGAAGATCTACCTTCTGATCCAGAAGGAAATCCTTACGATGAAACAGATTCTTTTGTTATTGTTGTTCGAAAAGAGGAACAATTAGTTTACTATGTCAACCTGATTGGAAGAAGTAGTAAAGGAGCAACCAGAGGGATTTTTCTAACGGATCGTGCCAATTTAGATACAGATGACAGAATGAAACTAGTCAAAAAAGATGTAGTTGCCCCAACAGATATTGAAATCAGAAATATTACAGGAGTTTCAGGAAATATAAGAACCTGCGGGAATTAAAATCAAGGAGGATTTATGAAAATAACTACTATTTTTCTTTTTTTATTAGCTTATATCTATACCATAATAAAGTCCAAAAAGGCCATGCACATGCTTCAACAAAATCTCTACAACATGAACAATCGCTACTTAAAATGGATAGCAAAAAACTTAATTGCTGTTTTTTTTAGTATAGATTTACTAGCGATCATTTGTATTCTAGTAGCCTTTCTTTTAAAGGAAGAACTTTGGATCTATCCGACGTTCTTAATCTATATCGGAGGAATCTACTTAACTCATAATCAGTATGAAAAAGAAAAAAAACAAAGAAAAAAAGGGTTAGTAATAACAGCAAGAGTGAAGAGACTATTATTTACAATAAGTATTTTATTCCTTATTCCATTTATACTATCTTACTTTGTAAAAGAAGAAATATTTTTATGGTTACTGATCTTAAGTATAATGATTTATTTCAATTATTTCATATTATTATTTGCCAATATTTTGAATCAGCCAATCGAAAAGTGTGTGTACTTATATTACTATAGAAAAGCAACTAAAAAATTAAAAAATATGTCTCAATTAAAAGTAGTGGGAATTACTGGGAGTTATGGAAAAACAAGTAGTAAGAACATTTTGAGTGATATCTTAAATATAAAAATGATTGCTCACCCAACACCAAAAAATTTAAATACTGAGTATGGATTAATGATCACAATTAATAATCATATTGACAAATTTGATGAAGTTTTTATTGCCGAAATGGGGGCTTATAAAAAGGGAGAGATCAAAACACTTTGTAATATGGTCCATCCTAAGTATGGAATTTTGACAACAATTGGAACTGCACATTTAGAAAGTTTTGGAAGTGAGGAAAACATTCAAAAAACAAAATTCGAGTTAATAGAATCTCTTCCAAGCGATGGAGTAGCCGTTTTAAATGGAGATGATCCAAAACAATTTTCTTATCAATTAAAAAACAATTGTACAAAAATTTGGATTGGAATTGATAATCATGAAGTAGATATTTATGCAGATAACATTCATTGTAGTAAAGATGGAAGTACTTTTGATTGCCATTTCAAAGGAGAAGAAAAACCATATACCTTTACAACCAAACTGTTAGGAAACCATAACAT
>JAAWDC010000090.1 GCA_022793565.1 Bacilli bacterium | reverse complement strand
CAAGATGAAAAAGAGATCTATGAGAAATATAAGATCTTTCCAACAGAGGAAGAATGGAAAGAGAAACTCCTATTTTTAGAAACAAGTGAGGAAAGAGTATCAAAAGAGAAATTGGAAAAAGAATTATTAGAACTAAAAAATAGAAGAATTCTACAAAATGTAAAAGGTGTTATTGTTGGAAAACCCATTGATGAAACATTCTATGAGGAATACAAAGAAGTTTATAAAAAAGTATTTGCTGATTTATCTACTCCAATTCTTTATAATGTGAATTTTGGACATTCAGTTCCAAGATGCATTTTACCTTATGATGCAGAGTGCACAGTAGATTATGATAACCAAACAATTAAAATTAATAGTCAAATTTTAGAAAGAAGAGAAGATAAGTAGGGGTGTTTTATGAAGGATCAACTAGTAGGAATCGTAAATGAATATATAAAAGTGTTCCCAGAGGAAGCTAGTAGGCAACAAAAATTATTAGACTACATTAATGAAACTCAAGTAGAAAACGTTCTGGACTGGAATAACTTTAATGGACATATTGTTGCGAGTGGATTTATTTATGCACGAAAAGAGCAACAGTTTTTAATGATCTATCATAAAGATTTGCACTGCTTCTTGTATCCTGGAGGACATATAGACCCAAAGGATGAAAATATATTGATATCGGCAATTCGAGAAGTAAAAGAAGAAACGGGAATAACAGATTTCAAAGAATTTCAAGTATCAAAAAACAACTTAGTCCCAATAGATATTGATATGCATCTAATTGATTATAATCATAGACTAGATTTACCAGAACACTATCATTTTGATTTTCGATACCTATTTATAATAGATAAAATAATAGAGGTTCAAATAGATAAAGAAGAATCCCTAGAGTATAAATGGGTAGGAATAGAGGAATTTCAAAAAAATAACAATTATGGTCAAGTACTAGAAAAAATCAAAAAAATAATTATAACAATATAGTTTAAAGAAACTAAGTAAAAAAATATTTTCATATATCATAATTTTAAAGGAGAAAAAATGGAACTTCAAACAGAAAAAGCAGTAGAATTTAACTATTTCTACATAAAATTCTTGCAAGACTTGCCAAGAATAAAAGCCAAAAAGGCCATGACTAGAATTGGTCAAGATCAAAGAGATATAGAAGATTTATATGAATTTGTATATATGGAACAATTACCACAAGAGGAAGAATTAGAAATATATACCCAAGATCTTTGGAATATTTGTAGTGATTATATAGTCCTCGCAGATGCAAAGATTGATGTTATACCAGGAGACCTTTTTGAGTTTATAGATTTAATACTAGAAACGATGGAAGAAACTCCATATTCTGAAAGTTTTCTATTTTCATTAAACTGTATCTATAAAGAGTATTTAAACTGTTTAAAGATGGGGAGTCCTATATTATATGCATCCCAAGACGAAAAACAAGGTACAAGCCTTGAAATCACAGTTGATTCCAATCATCAAATAGTAAAAATGGAAGCTATTAATATGAGTCTTTTAGAAGAAGATAAAATCATGAACCAATTAGTATCTACGGCAATAAAAAAACAATCAAAATCTATCTCTGACCTTGAAAAGTATAAACCGTCAAAGGTTATTATAAAACAACAAGAAAGGAAATATTGAAATAATATCTCTAGTCAATTACTGTGCCTTTTGAGAAAGGTGTACTATAATAAAAAACAGGAGGTTTTGTATGATAAATTATATTTCAAAAGAAAAGGATGTAGTATGGCTAGCCTATAGATTAAAAGATTGTTTAGGTTCAAGAGTTTCTATTAATCAATATGGAATGAAGCAAAGAAACTTACTTGGTTATTATACAGATCAAGAAAATAAATTTGCCAGAATAAATGGAGTCGACTTTCATATTAAATATAGTAGAAAAGAATTTTTAAGAATCGGAATTGGCGAAATAAAAGTAAGAGAGCCTTATGAAAAAAAGTTAGAAGCTTTAAAAATAATCGGAAAGGAACTCTCTGAAATCAAAGAACGAGGTGGATTACCAATTGGTCCTCCCTTAGCATTCTATAATTCAGTAGATGAAGAAGGAAAAGTACCAACCTTAGAATGGGCTTTTTGTAATTCCTTAGAATATTCTAAAGAATTATCAGAGGGAACATTATTTGATGATGCTACTATAGAAGATCTAGTATGGATTAATGAAAAGTTAAAAATAAAAACGATTTAAAAAGTTATGAACAGAATCTGTGGAAAACAGATTCTGTTTTTCTATCAAAAAGAAAAATGAAAACACATTGATATAGACAAGAACTTGTCAAAGAGTAATAGATATCCATTAGAAGAGTATTCATAAGTAAAAGAAGTATGATAAGATAACACTAAGTAAAGAATATAAAGTAAGAGCATTTAAAAAAGACAGGTTAGGCTGAGAGATTTAAAATAAAAGAAGGAAGGTGTAAATATTCTAGTTACAGAGATCATTTTAATTATGATTGGCTTCTTTTTTTTAATAAAGGGAGCAGATTTATTAGTAATGGCTGCTACTAGTATTGCCAAAAAGTTTGGATTATCAGAGTTATTAATTGGGTTAACGATAGTTGCCCTTGGTACATCACTTCCAGAAGTATTTGTTACTATAAGTGCATCCTTAAATAATCATCCAGACTTAATTATTGGAAATGCAATTGGAAGTTGTGTTTGTAATCTTTTATTGGTAATAGGAGTTGCAAGTTTAGTGCATCCAATTCGTTTAGATAAAAGAATTGTAACTAGACATCTTCCAATAGGAATGATAGTAGCAGTTTTACTATTGATATTAGGAAATATAAGTAAATTACAAGGAATAAATACAATTACAAGAGGACACGGGATATTTTTAATTCTTTGTGGAGTATTATATATTGTATATACAGTATATGAAGAAAAGAAAATCAAAAATAAAAAAATAAAGAAAGAGATTATCAGAGAAGTAGAGTCAAAAGAAATACCATCAAAAACAAAAATTATATTATATATGGTACTTGGAATTTTAGGATTAAAATTTGGTGCTGATTTTATTGTGGACAATTCTGTCTTAATTGCTGAAAGATTAGGGATAACACAAAAAATCATAGGTATGACGATTGTTGCAGTAGGAACAGCACTACCAGAAATTATTACAGGAATCATAGCAGCAAAAAAGGATGAAGCAGATTTATTATTAGGCAATGTCTCTGGATCTAACATACTAAATCTATGCCTATTGATTGGATTAGGTGCAGTAATTGAACCTATAACCTTTATTACTAGCTTTAATCATAGCGTATGGAGTCTAATTATTATTATGATCCTTTTTCAATTGATGGTAACAATAGGGAAGAAAAGAAAAATAGATCACAAAAAGGGAATAATCTTAATCCTCATTTATATAATTTATATTTATAGTGTGTT
>JAAWDC010000089.1 GCA_022793565.1 Bacilli bacterium | reverse complement strand
TAAAATATTTCTTCCTTTATTTCTAATAATAGAAATCCAAGCATTTTTTAATAAATACATATATTTTTTCTCCTTTCTCTATTAGTTTATTTTTTTTATGTGAAATATCCGTGATAGAAAAATGGAGTTTTAATGAAAAAAACTATAGGATCAAATAACCCTATAGTTTAATCTAACAAATAAATTATCTCTTAATCTCAACTAGATCAAATGTTTCAATAATATCTTTTTCTTTAATATCTTGGTAATTTTCCAAAGTAATTCCACAATCCATTCCTTTAGAAACCTCTTTCGCTTGATCTTTCTCTCTTTGAATAGACTTAATCTTTCCTGTATATAAAACAATTCCATCTCGAATTAATCTAGCAGCACTACCATTTTTAACAACACCATTTAGAATATGGCATCCAGCAATGTTTCCAACCTTAGAAAATTTGAATATCTGACGAATTTCAGCTTCTCCAGTAACTTTTTCCTCGTAAATAGGTTCTAACATTCCTTTCATGGCAGCTTCCATATCTTCTACCAATTTATAAATGATATCATAAGTCCGTATTTCAATTCCTGCTTCTTTAGCCGTTTCTGTAATATTACTAGATGGACGAACATTAAATCCGATTAAAATCGCATTAGATGCTTTGGCCAAAGTTACATCACTTTCGGTAATTGTTCCAACACCTGCACGAATAATTTTAATACGCACATCTTCAATCTTAATCTTCTCTAAAGAATTTTTAACTGCTTCACTACTTCCATTCACATCAGATTTAATAATTACATTAATCTCGCGAATTCCCTCTTTAATATGCCCAAATAAGTCTTCTAAAGTCATTGCTGGCTTATTATTGGTTAATTCCTTTTGACGTACTGTTCTTTCTTCAGCAATCTGCTTTGCTTGTTTTTCCGTTTCAAAGGCCATAAACTTATCCCCAGCCATTGGAGTTAAATTCAGTCCTGTAATTTCCACTGGTGTAGATGGTAACGCTTCTACAATGTCTTGCCCTTTATCATTTTTAAGCGTTCTAATCTTACCAACACTCGTTCCAACAACAATTGGATCTCCCAAACGAAGAGTTCCATTTTGAATCAATAATGTAGCAATACTTCCTACTTGCTTATCTAACTTTGATTCAATAACTGTTCCCGTTGCATAACGCGCTGGATTTGCTTTTAAACTAGCAAGTTCACTAACTAATAAAATATTTTCTAATAATTCTGGAATTCCCTCTTGAGTCTTTGCAGAGATTCGACAAACGATAGTATCTCCACCCCACTCTTCTGGAGTAATTCCATATTCAGCCAATTCTGTCAATACTCGATCTGGATTTGCTCCTGGTTTATCCATTTTATTAATTGCAACAATAATTGGAACTCCAGCAGCCTTTGCATGATCAATAGCTTCTTTTGTTTGAGGCATCACTCCATCATCAGCTGCAACAATAATAATTACAACATCCGTAACAGATGCACCCCTAGCACGCATCTCTGTAAAAGCTTCATGTCCTGGAGTATCGATAAACGTTATCTTCTTTTCACCACAAACTACTTGATACGCACCAATTGCCTGCGTAATTCCACCCGCTTCTCCAAGTGCTACATTAGTTGAACGAATTGCATCTAATAAAGATGTTTTTCCATGGTCTACATGTCCCATGATTGTTACAACTGGAGGACGTTCTTGCAAATCTTTCTCATCATCAATAATCTCATACTTTTCAAAATTAGAAATATCAGCAGTCGATTCTTCCTTTAGAGTTTTATCATAATCTACAACAAGTAATTCAGCAACTTCAAATGTTAAAGATTGATTTACTGTTGCCATAATACCAAGTCCAATCAACTTTTTAATAAGTTCACTGGATACAACACCTAAACTTTCAGCAAGATCTTTTACAGTCATATGGTTTTTATATAAAATAATAGAATCATCTGATTTTACCTCATTTGTCTGTAATTTCTCTCTATGTTTATAAAGTTCCTTTTTATCTTTTAGGAATTTACTATTATCTTGCTTATTATCCTTCTTAACTTTATTTTTCTTTTTGTGATGTTCAACATCTAGCTTAGTATCGGCAGCCAAACTCTCCACCTTTTCAAAGAATTCATCAGAATCGATCTCAACACCATCATCTTCAACAACGGTATCCTCATCTAACTGAATCTCTGTATCAAGCATTGTAATTTGGTCTTGATCTAATAAATCATCAGCATTTTGTATATTAAACCCCAACTTCTCACATAACTCAATTACCTCATCGACTGTTTTTCCCATATCTAACGCATAATCTAAAACGCTCATTTCCATGTAATCGCCCTCCTTTTTTCTATTTTACATCATTTTTCCTGGTTTTCCTATATGTTTTCTTATTACCTTCGTAGTTTCATCAAACAATGCCCGATAAGATGCTTTATCCCAATTCATTTCTGGATTATAAGAATGATAGTTAGTTCCTGTTTTAGAAAACCACATAGCATAATACTCCCAACTAACTTTTGGATTTGTCATTAACCAAATAATTTCTTTTGGTTTTACGACACTAAGTCTTTGGGTGCATAAATTACAAGGAGAAAATGTCAAATACAATTTCATATTACTCAAATCATCTTGTTGTCCTCGATAATTATCCAAAACATTGACCTCAGAATGAACAACATATGGATCTTTCACTTCGAGTAAATTCCCAGTAATTTCACCATTACTATGCCAAGGCAGCAAATCATCATTCATTCCATGAGGAGTCCCATTATATCCAACGGAAAGAATTCTTCCATTTTCATCTACTAAACAAGACCCTACCTGCGTTGAGGGATCTTTACTTCTTAAAGCAGATAATATCGCAATTCCCATATAATACTCTTCAGAATTTAAAGGTCCATCCGACTTTTTTAAATGCTTTTTCAAAAAAGTTTGAAATTGAGAAAGAAATTCGTAATATTCTGCGCGAGTGTACCCTTCTATGTAAGGAGACACTTCAATTTTTGCAGTATCTAGAATCCGATTGGCAATCTCTTTATTTGTACTTTCCTCTACATCTTGTAAATAAATCACTTTTTGTAATCTTGCCTGTGCTAAATTTCTAGCATCTTCAGGTGTTGGAAAATCAGATAAATAAATTGTTCCTCCCTCAAACTCTGCTCTTCGACCTTTAAAAGTAAACAAAGCATTAGAAACAGGGCTTAATACAAAATGATGTAATCCCCCTGGAATTTTATCATACACCGTATAAGGCGCTTGATTACATCCAATAGATAATATTCTATGATCAGAATCGACCAAACATGCACCACCATTACTATAAACACTTCTTATCGAAGATAATGCAACAACACTCATATAGTATTCATCCCAAGATAAATAATCAACTCTTTGTCCTGCCATTTCTAAAATCCCCCTACTACTAACATTTTTACATTTCCTGTTTTATAACATCTTCTATTTCTTGATAAACAGAGTCTGGTATCTCAACCTCTAAACATCTAACTAAAGCTTTACTCTTCTTTGCCTTTTCTAATACAGCTAGATCTTTTTTAATATATGCACCTCGTCCATTCTTTTTTCCAGTAAGATCTATTTCAACTTCCCCATCCGTTGTTCTGATAATCCTCATAAGTTCTTGTTTTGGCAATTTTTCTCTTGTAATAACACAACTACGCAATGGAATCTTCTTTTGTTTCAAGAATCTTATTCCTCTCTAAAATTAATTCCTGATTCTCTTGCCTGTTCGATCGTTTTAATGTCAATCTTATAATGCGTTAATCTAGAAGCAAGCTTTGCATTACTACCTTTTTTTCCAATTGCCAAAGAAAAATTATCTCCGTCTGCAACAACAAGAGCTTCTTGCTTTTTCGGATCCATAATTAGAACTTTTAAATTTTTAGCAGGAGAAAGTGCATTCTCTATAAATATAGCTGGATCTTTATCATACTTTACAATATCGACCTTTTCTCCATGAAGTTCCTCTAAAATTCTAGCAATTCTTGATCCTCTTTCTCCAATACAAGAACCAATTGGATCAATTCGATCATTTTCTGAATAAACTGCTACTTTACTTCGATTTCCAGCATCTCTTGCAACACTATAAAGAAGTACATTTCCATCACTAATCTCTGGAATCTCTAATTCAAATAATCTTTTAATAAAACCATAATGAGTTCTTGATAGTAAAATAAATAATCCTTTATTATTAGCATCAACTTTACTTACATAAACTTTCACTTGTGAATTCATTTGAATTTTTTCTCCGGGAATACACTCTTTCTTTGGTAAGATTCCATTACTTCTTCCCAAATTAATATAATAATTATCTGTATCTTCTAATTCTACAGTACCAATTAATAACTCATCCTGTTTATCTCCAAGATCTTCCATAATGCTGTTTCTTTCTGCTTCTCTTATCTTTTGAATTAATACTTGTTTTGCAGTAGATGTTGCAACACGACCAAATTCCTCTTTTGGTGTAATTTCTGTGTCAATGGTATCACCAACATTCAAAGTCTTATTTCTCTTTCTTGCTTCAGTAAGTGAAATTTCAACATCTAAATCAATCCCATCCCCATCTGCATCTTTATTGTCTTCAACAACAGTTAAATAAGAATATACTTTAATAGCACCTGTTTTCTTATCAATCACAACTTTTGAGTTTGGAGACCCTGTACTTCTTTTGTAAGCTGCCATTAAAGCGTTTTCCATAGATTCAAAAATAATTTCGCGATCAATCCCTTTTTCTTTTTCAACGATTTCTACTGCTTCTAAAAATTCTTTCTCAGGTGTCTTTTCTCTTTCTCTTTTCTTTCCTTTTCCGTTCATTATTCTTCTACCTCTCCTTTTGATTTCGCATAAACATCTAATACATAAGACTCTTCAATCAAATCAAGTCGATCCAAAATTGGATTTAAAATCCTAGTTGCCATCACAACCTGATTCAAAGCAATCATCTCTTCACTATCTAAAACGATAGTTAATGTATTTTCTCCCTCTACTTTTCCATAAGTAACATCATCAATAAACACATTCAGATTTTCTAACTTATCACCTACGGATTCCAAAATCTTCTCTTTCATACACTATCCCCTTCTTTTGGATTTTTATTGAAGATAAAGTAGTAAACAAATCACCCTTTCATCTTAAGTTTTAATTTAATCACAGTAATATTTACTTATTTCTGTAGTACAAAAAGAAATAGTTCTAGTCTTTACCAATTACCATATTCACTTGTATCTTAAGATTTTATAGAGTTCTCCCCAATAAATCAAATAAAACCGAGTGGTCTCCCACTCGTTGTATCTCCATTATAGCATAGAAATATTATTTTACATAGATTTTTTTAAAAATCCGATAAATTTGTGCATTTCTATAGGGCTTTATGATAAGATTATAATAGAATTAGAGGAGGAAAAAACATGTCTATTACAATACTATCTAATATTATATTAACATTATTTTTTACTTGCGGGTTGTTCTTTATAGAAAACCAAAGAGGAATTAAAATTCCCAATAAGTTTATTTATCTTTGGGGAATTATCTCCACCATCCTTAGTATAGGGATTTCTTATCTATTAAAAGTACCCGTTTCTATTCCTACTATCTTAGTAGCGGCAGGAATTGGTACCACCATTAATTTAACTGTAAAAGAAAAAATAGAATTACAAAAAAATTATATTCGTAGTCTTTCTGTTTTATTACTATTCTTTTTTTCTAGCTTACTACAATTCATTCCCATTTTTC
>JAAWDC010000088.1 GCA_022793565.1 Bacilli bacterium | reverse complement strand
TAAAAGATATCTATCCGGACATTCCGGTTATGGGATATGGAACGATTCCAAGACTATATCCTAGTTTATTTCAAGAAATTCCGATTGACGCTTTAGCTAGTTTAGGTCATGATCAAAAATGCATTGAAACTTTTCTTAGAGAATATGAAAACGATAATAATTCACATCGACTTCCCGGAATTAAAATTAGAAATAAGAATACCAATCAGTGGCTAGATCCTTCTAGTAGTTTATATATCGCAGATTATGAATGGACTTCTACTCCTATTCAATTATCAAGAGCCTATTATGAAGAAAATCATCATGCTAGATATGTATTAAATGTTAGTACAGGTTGTCCATTTCAGTGTGAGCATTGCCTATTACAGCTTACAGAAGGAAGAAAAGAAAGAAGAAGAACAATTGAAAATATTGATGATGCACTAAGTACTCTTCAAGGAGAGTTTCCTTACGTTGAATTTTTCGCGGCTAATCTAACATTAGATCAACAATATGTGCTTGATCTTTGTCAAATGATGAAAGAAAAACATCCAGATATTACTTGGGGATGTGCTACTAGGATAGATGAAGTTACTAGAAAAAAAAGTACCTCTCTACTGATGGACGATGCTGAATTATTAAAGATTATGAATGATGCTGGATGCACATTACTTGGCTTAGGAGTAGAAGGAGTTACAGGAAACTTAAATTCTATTCATACAAAGGATTTTGTATTTGAGAAAACAGACCAAGCCATTAGAAATATTCAAGATGCCAATATTACTGCAAAAGCTATGATTATGGTTAGAATTCCAAACCAGACAAGACAAGATATTATCAATACATTTTATTATTTAACAAAAATGAATACTTTTATTAGACCAACTTTGTATACACCATATCATAAAATAGATCAAAACCACGTTAGTCTTTATGATTTATATAGATACAACAGGAAAAAAAGACCAGATGATTTAGAAAGTCCCGTTTTAGGAATTAGTAATGATCAATTTGATCAATTATTGAAAAATCCAAGTCAATATATAGAAATATTAAATTGTACAGAAGAAGAATTGGCATTAGCAGAAAATATTACAAAGGGAAAGAAACAGAGAGTATTAGTAAAATAGAAAAAGAAAAGGAGAGAATAATATGGTAGATGTTGTTTTAGGAGCTTTTTATGGAGATGAAGGAAAAGGAAAAGTAATTGATTACTTATCAAAAGATTGTGATTATGCAGTTAGATTCTCGGGAGGAAATAACGCTGGTCATACAATTGAAGTTGATGGTAAAAAGTTTGCGTTTCATTTAATACCAAGTGGAATTTTAAATAAAAATGTAAAAGCAATTCTGGGAAATGGAGTTGTCATTGATCCAAAAGTTTTAATAGAGGAAATTAATAATTTAAAAGAAAATGGTTATAAAGTAGATAACTTATATATTAGTGATAAGGCTCATTTAATATTACCTTATCATATAGAATTAGATAATATGTTAGAAGATCTTCGAAAAGAAAATAAGATTGGAACAACTAACCGAGGAATTGGGCCAGCATATTGTGACAAATATGAACGCTGTGGGATTCGTATGGAGGATTTTATTAGTAATCGTTTTAAAGATTGCTTGAAAACTAATTTAGAAAATAAAAATATTATTTTAAAAGCTTATGGATATGAAGAACTTGATTTTGAAACCATTTATAAAGAATACTCTAAATATGCGCAAGTATTAAAACCATATATTTGTGATACGACAACGATGTTACATAAAGCAGTAAAAAATAATGAAAAAATATTATGTGAAGGTGCTCAAGCGACATTATTAGATATCGATTTTGGAAGTTACCCGTTCGTTACGTCTTCTAGTCCAACGATTGGTGGGGTATCTACTGGTACCGGAATTGGTTCTAAATATATTGATGAAGTATATGGCGTTATTAAAGCTTACTCTTCAAGAGTTGGGGCAGGGCCTTACGTTACTGAATTAACGGATGAGATAGGGGATAAAATTAGAGAACTTGGACACGAGTATGGAACAACTACAAAAAGACCTAGACGTTGCGGATGGCTAGATATCGTGGCCCTAAATTACGCAATTATGTTAAATGGTATGACAGCTATTGCGATGAATCATTTAGATACTATTGGAAAACTTGATAAGATTAAACTTTGTATTGCTTATGAATATCAAGGAAAAAGAGAAGAATATTTCAATACGAATGTAGATTTCTTGAACCATTGTAAACCAATTTATGAAGAATTTGAAGGAAACTTTGGTGATATTAGTCATTGTAAAAAATATGAAGACTTGCCAGAAAATGCCAAGAAGTATATTGAAAGAATTGAGGAATTAACAAATACAAAAGTTAAATTCATCGGAACAGGTGCTGGAAGAAATTCTATCATTGTTAGAGAGTAAAAATAATTTAATAGAGAGGAAAAAAAGAATATTATGCCAAGTATAGCGGCACATATGGCAGTAGCAAAGTTGGTAGGGGAAGAATTAAAAATCAATGATCGAGAATTTATAAAGGGAAATTTGTTACCAGATATTATATTGAAAAAGAATAGTCATTTAACAAAAAGAGGAACTTATTTTTTAATACCAGATACAGATTATTTTCGAAATAACTTTGATTTGCATCATTCCTTATATCTTGGATACTATGTACATTTGTTATTAGATAAGTACTTTTTAGAAGAATTTGTTCCAAAAAACATTTCAAATTTAGATGTATTTCAAGATAAAACAATGTATAATGATTATAATCTAATTAATTATCAAATAGTAAAAAGATTCAAATTAGATGTAGAATCTTTAAAAAAAATATTATGTAATTTCAGTGTTGATATTAATAAAGAAAAATTAGATTATAATTTAGAATGTTTATCTATTACAAATGTTGGGAAGACAGCATGCTTAGATTTTCTTAATTTTTCTATATTTCTTTATGATATATCACAAGTGATAAGTAAGGAGATAGAGAATTATGGAAGTGAAGCTAATCAGTTGTTTCTTCGTTCTAGACAGTGAAAAAAATGATAATATTAGAAAGAACGATATTCAGAAAGTAAAAGTTTTAGTTACAAAAAATAAGGAACTTCCTAGTATTGATTTTGATGGTACTGGTATGAAAAAACAACTGAAAAAGTATTTATCAAATATAGTTAATACAGATATTTTTCATTTAGAACAAGTATTTACAATGGACGATCAAAATGGTGTAAGAATTCTTTATCTAGGTATTACTAATATTGAAAATATTATAAATTTAAAAGAAGATTATCAATTAATTGATTTTAAAGTAAAAGATAATAACACAATTACATTTGGAGAAGAAAGTTATCGATATCAAACAGTTGAGGTGGAGGGGAATAATAATATTGAGTATTTTCATAAAATTGATGTAGATGATATGGATATTAGAAGAACTTTATTGTCCCTTTTAATTAGTTATAAGAAAATTAGAGGTAGTGTCGATAGTAGTGATATTTTATTTAAATTCATGGGAAGCTCATTTTCCTTAGAAGACGTTAGAATTTTATATGAAACTATTAAAGATTCTACAGTTGATAAGTCTAATTTTAGAAAAAAAATAGTGAAGTATTGTGAAAAAATAGAGACAAAAGAACAAGTAAAAAGTGGGTTTCGACCTAGTCAAAAATATAGGTTTAAACCTTTGAAGGAGGATATTTGGATATGATTGTTGCAACTAATAATCAAGGAAAATTAAAAGAAATGAAGAAAATATTTAGTGAATATCAAATTAGTTCACTAAGAGAAAAAGGAATTGATATAGATGTTCTAGAAGATCAAGATACATTTTTAGGAAATGCAAAGAAGAAAGCGAAAGAAATCTGTGAAATTTCGCATGAAGAAACTCTTGCGGATGATTCTGGACTATGTATCAGTGCATTAAATGGATTTCCAGGTGTTATGACACACCGATTTTTAGGGGAGGATGCGACTGATAAAATGAGAAATGAGTATTTGATACAAGAAGTTAATAGGCATAATGACAGAAGTGCTCAAGTTATTTGCAGTTTAGCTTATTATGATGGAGAAGAATTTATTGAAGCAGAAGGAGTATTGGAAGG
>JAAWDC010000087.1 GCA_022793565.1 Bacilli bacterium | reverse complement strand
GAGAAATTTCCAATGCCTTATCCTTTTTGAATTTACTAAAAGATTTATATATAGAAAATAAGAGTGCATTAGGCACTCAAAACGGATATGTGTATCAAAAAATGATGATTGGACTTGCAGCAGCATATTCTACGGATGGTGTTATTTCACCACTATCATTTTCCTTTAAAGCATCTTCATCGTATGATCCAATAGAGCGTTTCAATTTAATGAAGCAATTATTTGATAATGATAAACTTATGAGAGTGAAAACTAATGCTTTAGCAGGTGAATTTGTTAAAAATGAGTGGTTTAAAGATTACCATGTTCAGTTGATGCGTATGGTTATGCAAGATGGGACAACTAGTAATATAGATTTTTTTTGGTTAAACGGATATACAAGAGAGAAGCAAAGCCTAAGTTTTTATATGATTCCTTATTATTCACCGAATTATAATCAAGCAAAGCTGTATGATGAAGCTAATCGAGAGTTATATAATGAGAAATACTTTTTAAGTAAATATAATGTTCCTTATGGAGATAGAGTCCAAAGGTATTGGATGGTTATTGAGGCTGGTGGAATTTGTTGGAATGCATCTCGTTTTGCTCAAAGTATGCATCGTGTAAATGGAATTCCGTCAACGGGAGCTTATCAACCAGGTCATGAGTTATATATTCATTATTATCAAGATGATAATGGTAATGGATATTGGACACCGCGGTATGGAAACTGGGGAAATGCAGGTAGTACTTGGGGTGGTAGTAATCGATACCGCTATATCTTCGACTGGGGAAATAAGTACTTTACAGATCAAAATATTGGTGGTCCTAAAGGTGGAACAAGTACAGGATATATATATTTGGCACAAGAGAATTTAAATCATTATGATATATATAAAAAGTCATTGTATTATAACTTAATTGCTAATTCATATGAAGATAATAGGCAAAAATTAGATACCTATTTTAAATCGTTAGAGATCAATGATAAAAACTTAGATACATATGATTATATAGTTTCTCTTTATAAAGGAATGAGTGTGAAAAATGAAGGCGGAACAATTACATCTAGTGATTGGCACAGTTTGGCTAGTAAGATTGTTGACTCATACACATATTATCCAGTTGCAATGTTTGATTTGTTAAAAGTAATAAGACCATACTTAGATGGAGCGGAGAGACTAGATGTCGATCGGTTAGAAAAAGAGGCTTTAACATTAGCCACAACCGCTACTGCAGATAAGACGAACTCACTAGATGGTACAAGAACTCATGCTAGACAACTTTTAGGGAAGGCACAGCCTGATCCTGTATCTTTCTCTTTCGATGGTGAGAATGCAGGGAAGATTGTAAAAAACCCTAACTATTCATTAGCATATGGTTATAGTTTAGATGGGGGGAAAACATTCTCTAAACAGGTGGTAGATGATTCTATTACATTAAGTAAAGAAGAGATAGAAAGTATTACTGCTGAAAATGATATTATAGTTAATTTTATGGGTCTTACTTATACGTTTAGAATTGATATTACGAAAGGTTCTGTTAGTAGCAATTTATTTCCTAATGATTTGGAAAATCGTGTTGTAGGAGTAACATTAGATTATGAATGGAGAAATAGTGAAAGTGATCCTTGGACGTCTTATAAGGTTGCTTCACCAGATAATACAGGTGATAAGACATTATATGTCAGAAAATCTGCAACAGGAACACAGCTTACTAGTGATTCTGTAACTTATACTTTTACAGAGGATAATCAACCAAACACAAGAAAATATGTGTCAGTATCCCATTTAAGTATTGAGGACGTATCTACGGAAGCAACAAATAATGCGGGGGCTGCTATATATGCGATAGATGGTAATTACAATACGAGATGGCATAGTGCTTGGAATGGGACTGATACAGAAAGATTTATAACGATTAAGTTAGATAAACCAAGATATGTATCAGCAGTGGAGTTCGTTCCAGCAGCTGGTGGAAATGGTCGAATCTATGATGGAACAATTTGGGGAAGTTATGATGGAGAAAATTGGGAGAAACTTTCTGAGAAGAAAAATATCACTTATCCAGGGCAAGCGAATTCTGTTCAACAAGCAATTCAATATACTCAAAATTTTGAAATAAATGTACCCAAAGAAGTACAATATGTAAAAATAGTAGCTGATAGGACAAACGGAAATTGGTTTACAGCACGTGCTTTTAATATTTTTCAGGACATAACTCAAAATCCAAGGCCAACTGCAGGTATAGGATATAGTACAATAGAACCAACCACTGAGAATGTTGTAGCGAGACTTGTGAATATAAGTACTGATAAGTACGAAATATTAAGTGAAGGTGGAGATACGCATACCTTTACTGAAAACGGTGAATTCACATTTAGGTTTAGAGATACAGAAACTGGCGTTGAAGGTTCTGCTAAGGCGGTAGTAAATTGGATAGATAGAGTTGCTCCAACTGCAACAATAGAGTATAGTACTTTGTCTCCTACTATAAATTCTGTTATTGCTACGTTAAGACCTAGTGAAGAAGTAGTTGTAACAAATAATGGTACATATCAAATAGATGACGATGGTAATATTACTGATGCAGATGGCAACATTATTGAAGGATTTACAGTTGATGCCGATGGAAATGTGAAAAATGAGAGTGGTTCTATTGTAGGAAATTTGAATACTTTTACATATGAATTTATTAGTAATGGAGAATTTACTTTTGAATTTATTGATCGGGCAGGAAATAAGGGTTCAGCAACTGCAAAAGTTGATTGGATTGATTTTGAACCTCCAGTTGCTACTTTGGTTTATAATAAATTAACTTTGACTAATCAGGATGTAACAGTAACCATTGATTTTAATGAGAATGCAACAGTTACGAATAATAATGGTAGCAGGACTTATACATTTGTTGATAATGGTGAATTTACTTTTGAATTTAGAGATGTTGCAGGAAATGTTGGAAATATTACAGCAAAGGTAAATTGGGTCGATAAAATACCACCAACTGCTGAATTAAAATATGAAAGACAGGGAAATAAGGTTATTGTAAGAGTTGTAAATCCTAGTGAGGAAATTACTTTCCAAGAGGGTATAGGGGTTTATGAGTTTACGAGAAATGGTAGTTATGATATTGTTTTCTACGATAAGGCTTTAAATGCTAGCAAATTAACAGCAGTTATCGAAGGATTGGATCAAAATCCAGGAGATAATAGTGGGGATTTAAAACCTCCTATTTCACCAGGCACTTCTAGTAAACCAACATCAAAACCTAATAAACCGACTGCTAAACCAACCACTAAACCTACTGCTGGTCCAAGTAAACCGACAACAAATCCGGGTGGAAATAACAATGGGGATGGATCAGGAAATACGGATACTCCAATAGAACCAATTAATAAGGATTATAAAAAATATTTTATTAAAAATATTCGTGTTGAAATTCCTAGTGATGCTATTCAAGGGAATGTGAATTTGAAGGTGTCTTCTTTTGAATTAGATAGTTCTTTGACTGATAAGTTTGGTGCAGATAGTGAGTATTTTGATATTCATTTGTTAGACTCAAATTATGCGAGAGTAGATCTTACGACAGAGAGTCCTATGAAAATATCTATTACTTTAAAAAAGACCATGGACTTTTTAGGAATTTATGAGATTACAAAAGATAATAAAATGAAAGATATTGATTATGTGAGAAATGGAGATACTATAGAATTTGTTACTAATAAGTTGGGGAAATATGTTGTTTCATATGAGGAACCAGAGGTAATATATTCAGAAGAATCGATTCCTAAGAAATCAAAATATGGTGTAATTCTTATGATTATTATAGTGATTGGAATGATTATTACAATTATAGACTTAATATTCTATTTTCTAAGAAAAAAAGCAAGACGTAATCAACAACAAGATTTATAAAAGATGTATAAAAACCTATAAAATTAACTTTTTAGATGAAAGTTCTTTTATGGATTTTTCTTACTTTAAGAGAACATATTCTCTTTTTTTTTGCATATTTTGAAGTATAGTTACAATTGAATGATTCTGTATTATTAGGAGGGATAGTTATAAAGAATAGGCAATTGGAGTTTTATACATTTTATAATTCTAATGGAGAGGATTTAGAACAATTAGTGGTAGAAGCATTTTTGAATTTTTTAAATGATGATGGAGTAATGAATGATCATTAGGTTTATATCTCTTATAATTTCTAAGAATGGAGTTTTGTTATTTGTTTCCTATTAATCAAAGTATTGCAGATCATTATTTTGTAGCTATTTATATACGATTATCGAAAGAAGATCTCAAAGAGAATGGGAAGGTAGTGGAAAGTGAAAGTATTCAAAATCAAAAATCTTTGTTGATGAAATATGTAAAAGAATTAGGGTATACATTGGTAGATATTTATATTGATGATGGCTATACGGGGACTAATTTTGATCGTCCTGCATTTCAACAAATGTTAAGAGATATCGAACTAGGGAAAGTGAATATGGTTATTACAAAGGATCTATCTAGGCTTTCTAGGGATTATATTGGTACTGGAGAATATGTGGAAAAGTGGTTTCCTGCTCATAATGTTAGATTTATAGCGTTAACGGATTCCATTGATACTGCGATTGACTCTTCAAATAATGATATCGCACCTTTTAAAGCTATTTTGAATGATATGTATGCTAAAGACTTGTCAAAGAAAATAAGAACTGCACTTCATACTATGCAATTGGAAGGAAAATGGGTTGGGGGATGTCCTCCTTTTGGGTATCGAGTAGATCCTGAAAATAAAAATCATTTGGTGATAGACGAGGTGGAAGGACCTATTGTTCAAAGGATCTTTGCTTTATTTTCTCGTGGATATAAGATGAATCAAATTAAAAATATATTTAATGATGAACAAGTACCAACATTTTCTACTACTAGAAATCGATGCTTTGATCGGGCAGGAAAGCGTGGAAACATTTGTGGTTATTGGTCGATCCCTTCGATTAAGAAGATATTAAAGAATAGGTTATATGTTGGGGATATGGTACAAAATAGGCGAAGTCGAATTAGTTATAAATATAGGAAAGTAGTATGTAATCCTAAAGAACGTTGGATTATTAAGGAGGGTACACATGAGCCAAT
>JAAWDC010000086.1 GCA_022793565.1 Bacilli bacterium | reverse complement strand
GCTTGCCACCTACGTATTACCGCGGCTGCTGGCACGTAGTTAGCCGTGGCTTTCTCATAAGGTACCGTCAATTGATAGTCATTTCCTCCTAGCACCTTTCTTCCCTTATAACAGAATTTTACAACCCGAAGGCCTTCTTCATTCACGCGGCGTTGCTCGGTCTGGCTTTAGCCCATTGCCGAAGATTCCCTACTTCGGCCTCCCGTAGGAGTCTGGGCCGTGTCTCAGTCCCAGTGTGGCCGTTCACCCTCTCAGGTCGGCTACGCATCGTTGCCTTGGTAGGCCTTTACCCCACCAACTAGCTAATACGCCGCAGGCTCATCTTAAAGCGAAGCTTTGAGGCTCCTTTTACTATAGATCGACGTGTCTCTCTATATTTCATCCGGTATTAGCAGTCGTTTCCAACTGTTATCCCAGTCTCTAAGGCAGATCACCCACGTGTTACTCACCCTTGCGCCACTAAGTAGCTACCCACTTCCAAATTCGTACAAGTACTCTTCTTTCCGTGGACTACTTCGTTCGACTTGCATGTCTTAGGCATGCCGCCAGCGTTCATCCTGAGCCAGGATCAAACTCTTCAATAATTTTTATTATCTTCGTTTGTTCTTTCTTTCGTACGTTCCTGACTTCTCAAATTGACGTTGTTTTGCTCAGTTTTCAGAGATCATTCGCTCCTTGCTTCTCTTTTTTGCAAGTTGCTCCATTAATATACCAAACTTATTTTTTATTGTCAACATATTTTTTTCGTTTTTTTTTCTTTTTGTTTGGCTCTTTTTTTCATTCCTTTTCCCGGAATGCCCATTTAATATATCATTTCTTTTTCTACCAGTCAACTCCTTTTTCTTCTTTTTTTTTACTTTTTTTGTATTTCATAGAAAAAGAAGCTTATTCAGCTTCTATAACTCCATAGTTTCCATCTTTTCTTTTATATATAACTGTCGGTTGTCCAGTCTCTATATCTTTATATAAATAGAATTGATGTCCTAGAAGTTCCATTTGAAGAATTGCTTCTTCTTCATCCATTGGTTTTACTTCTACTTTTTTTCGTTTTAGGATTTTATTTTCCTCTTCTTCTAGAATGGGCTCGATATAATCAAACGCAAATTCTTTTGCTTCCTTGATCTTTTTTGTTTGTAATCTTGTTTTGTTTTTTCTTATTTGACGTTCTAACTTATCAATTAAAACATCAATTGCTGCATAAAAATCTTCTTTTTCCTCTTCTACTCTTAAGATTACAGACTTCATTGGAATTGTAATTTCTACTTTATGTAGATGATTTGGAATTTTAACAATTACTGTTGCTCTAATGTCCTCTGGACTCTCGACATATTTTTCTAACTTTTTTAATTTTTCTGTCGCATACTCTTTCATCGCATCAGTAATCTCTATTTTACTTCCTCTGATCGATATGTTCATATATCATCCCTCCTTATTAATTATAGTAACATACAAAGTAAAAAAAAGAAAGATTTACCTGTCTATCTTTTTATAATATGAAAAAAGGACTATCCTTAGATAGTCTCTTATTTTGTTGTTTGTAGTTCTTTGACTGCCATCACATTAAGTGCTTGCAATCCTTTGCTAGTTTCAACTAATTGGAATTCTACTAGTTGTCCCTCTGTAAGAGTTTTGTATCCTTCTTGTTTGATAGCTGAATAATGTACAAAGATATCTTCTTCATCTGTATATTGGATAAATCCATATCCCTTTTCATTATTGAACCATTTTACGATTCCTTTCATTACTGCCACCTACCTTCCTTTTAATTCTAGTTACTGCTATACTACTGTGATATCACAACCCTGCGCGATTATTATCATAACATAAGAAGATGTCAGAATTTGTATTTTTTTGAAAACTCGTCACTTTTTGGTGATTTTCTGTAATTTTTTTCCTTTTTCACGTTATTTTTACTAAAAAACATTCTTTTAATTCCAAAAGCATACTTCTTTTTCTATTTTATTTTGTTTAATATTATAATGGTTACAGCATTGTAGAGGAGGAAATATGTGAAAAGATTTGTATTAGAAAAAAGTCTGGGAATGGTAAGAAATTATTATCCAGAATATGACAGTGATACTATGGATCGGATTAGTTACGGCTTGGAATCAATTTACTTATCTATTACAAAAGCAGTGGTGATTTTTTCATTAGCTTACATCTTTAAAATATTAAAAGAGTCCGTTTTTTTATGCTTCTGTTTTAACATCTTACGTTTTTCTGGGTTTGGTCTCCATGCTTCTAAAAGCTGGATGTGTTGGATCTCCTCAATCTTACTTTTTTTAGTAATTCCATATCTTTGTCAAAGCATTATTATTGATAGATCAATATTAATAGGAATTGCATTAGTCTGTGAATTAAACTTATTATTATTTGCACCTGCAGATACTAAAAAAAGGCCATTGATCCATAAAAAGCGTAGAATTATATGGAAACTGATTACTGCAATCAATGGAATGATTTTTGTCTGTATTATTTCTAAAACTAATAATAGTTTAGTGCAGAATATATTTTTATCTGCGATGTTAATAGAATGTTTCTTAGTAAATCCGATTATCTACAAAATCTTTCATATGCCATATAATAATTACAAATCATACGTCTATAGTGCTTATAAAAAATAGGAGGGATTTATATGAAAAAATTATTAGCAATGATTATAGGAGACATAGGTATTTTTGTATCTAACACATCAAATATGGCTTGTTCACTTTGGTGGGTAGATGAACCTGAAATGCCTCGTAGTATGATCGAAAGATAGTATGTTGGCTTTAAAAAGTCCTTTAGTTTTATACTAAAGGACTTTTATTATTTTATTTTAATCGTTTGGACAAAGTAATTTGCCATTAAACTGGTTTCTTTCTCTATTCGCTCACTTTTTTCAACAATCTTTTCTACAATATGTAATCCTGTTCCATGATTCTTTCCTTTTGTGCTGTATCCATATTCTGACACTCTTTCTATATCGACTTCTTCTTTATATGTATTTGCGATTATTATTACAACTCTACTTCCTTCTTTGTACATTTGAAGTACTACTTCTTTTTCCTTACTCTCTTTTGATGCCTCATATGCAGTATCTATCAGTACACCTATTATGTTATATAAATCTTCTTTCTCTTTGATACTTAGACGTTTTAGTTTATTACTTCTTGAAATTTCTTTACTTATACTTATTTGTAGATTTATCTTTTCATTTAACATTCCCATCAACTTAAAGTTTATAAATCCCTTTAATTCTGTTATTGGGATGTTTTTTAGTTCATTGATAAAGTAATATCGATTCATTGTTTGTTGTTTTAGGATTGAATCAATATACTCGTGTACTTCCTTATTACTCTTAGGTACCATATTATCTATTATTATCAGATGATTTTTATTTTCATGACAACTCATCCTATAATCTTCTAGCATTCCTTCATTTATCTTAGAATATTCTGCTAATTGAGCATATCTTTCTAATTCTTTTTGCTTTTCTATTCTCTCATATACTATATATACTCCTATCGCAAAGAAACCTATCATTAATACTAAAGCTGTTAGCATTTCTATACCTAGTTTAAAGTTTCTTAAAGGGGCAATAATTGAAATTACCATGATTATTATAAATACTAACAATATTATCGCTACTAATATTGGTTCATTACTTTGCATTTTCTTGTATAATTTTAGGTACTTCTTCTTTAGATTCTTTATTATTAGTATCACTAATGTTGTTGTAATTACATTTATAACGATCCCATACTTCATTACCGACATAATATCTACTCCAGTTACTTCACTTATTATAGATATTAGTATTCCTACCGTTAAATCTACTATTCCAACGCTTACATATATGATTACACTTCCAATTAATGAATCACTCATCTTGATTTTATATTTATTTTTACAAAATAGTGCTACCATAAATAGTCCTAAACTTATTTTGATAAGCACTATCTGATTTACTTCTTTATTTATATTAAACATTCCTACGATTAAGGATCCGATTAGCAACATTAGTATACTCTTTATATCCCTCTTGCTTTTTTCTTCGTACAGTATATCTGATGCGATCCAGACTCCAATTAGCATAACTAGACTTGTTATTACCATTATCAAGTACTCTTCTATCATCACTTCTACTCCCTTTTCCCTTATCCTTTTCTCATATTTCTTTATTTTACCTGTTTCCCATTCTCTCCTTTAATTCCTTTTTCTTATCTCTGGATAAATTATTTATAGCAATTTTTCCAAACTTAATGATTTGATTATTAAAATCGACTCCACTTATGTTATATAAATTAATAATACAACTACCTGTTGACTTAAAAAATCGATTGTCTGATTCTAATAACTTCCATACAGTATTTAGCGGCACTGGAAGAAAACGCCTTGATCTTTTCGTAACTATTATAGGGTCTTCATCCTTTTTCTTTTCTACCCATGTATTGCCTAACATGAGAAATAGAAGCTTAATTGT
>JAAWDC010000085.1 GCA_022793565.1 Bacilli bacterium | reverse complement strand
GACCTCAAGGACTAGAAGGTGCCACTGGACCTACCGGACCTCAAGGATTACTCGGTCCTACAGGACCTACTGGGCCTGCTAGTACAATTGCTGGACCTGCCGGTGCCACTGGACCTACTGGACCTCAAGGATTAGCAGGTGTTACTGGGCCTACAGGACCTCAAGGACTAGAAGGTGCCACTGGACCTACTGGGCCTCAAGGATTACTCGGTCCTACTGGTCCTCAAGGATTAGCAGGTGTCACAGGACCTACGGGGCCTACTGCAGGATTAAATGCTTATGCAGGAAAATATAGTGACACTCCGCAAACAATCAACCTTACAATAGGAACGCCAACACAAATCGCACTACCATCCACTATGCCAAACTTAAATGCAACATATACACCAGCAAATAGTATTACTGCAACAACAGCGGGTAACTATGAAATTAACTATTTCAGTAACGTTTCCGTAGCTATTGGAACAACAGTCACACAAGCAGTAAGAATTAACGGTACTAACATACCTAGTACAGTCATCACCAGAGTATTAGCCGTAGGAGTAGGTTCTATCTATAGTGGTAGTGTCGTTGTTGCTTTAGCAGCAGGAGATGTTATTGATATGGCACTTTCTGCACTACTAGCTGTTGGAGTTACCTTAGGATCAGGAGTAAACGCATCTCTTAGCATAAAGAAACTAAATTAAAAAATAAGAGATCGACTACAATAGTTAAACTGAATTATAAGTATTAAAAAAGAGATTTTAGAAAATTCTAAAATCTCTTTTTATTAAGCTTAGTTTATCTCTTAATCCATTTCTTATATATATCGATTAAATCTGGATCATTTTGATTTTCAGGAAGATTATCCATAGAAAAAAATCTCATTTCTTTAGATTCCTCATCCCATTGCAATTCTCCAGAATATTGATCCACATAATATAGCATCGTATTATTATATACAATATCACCATTTGGATAAGAGTTTTTTCTAGTCTCTCCAGATACAGGACAAATAAATTGTAAATCCTCTTCTTTTATAATTAAATTCGTCTCTTCCTTCGTTTCACGAATAATAACCTCAGAAAAACTCTCTCCTGCTTCTTGACATCCACCAGGTAGTCCCCATTGATCTCGGTCTGCACGTCTTTGTAGTAATATATTTCCCTCCTGATCGGCAATAACTATTGCAGCCCCATCCTGTAAAATAGGAATAATATGGGCCAATCTTCCCATACACAACCGAATAAATACTGGATACCCCACCAAACCACTAAGTGTTACAATCTCTTCTGCAGAAAGACTTTCAATAATACAAGCTAAATCTTCATAAGATAACGATTTTATTTCACAAGCTATCTTTCTAAGCTTTTCTAAAGAACTCAACTTCTCCATAATAAACCTCCCTATACTACAATCTTATTTTATTATACAATCACATATAAAAACTATAATTTGCTTTCAAACTCTTCTTCACTCCAAATAGGAATCGATAAAGACTTTGCCTTTTCATATTTACTCCCAGGATTTTCCCCAACAATTACAGCATACGTTTTTTTACTAACAGAAGAAGACGTTTTCCCGCCCAAAGCTTCAATTTTATCTTGTATTTCGTCACGAGTATATTTAACTAAACTTCCTGTAATTACAAAAGTTTTCCCGTAAAAAGAATCATTTTTTTCAATCTTAGGACCTAAATACTTCATATTAAGTCCAAGTTCCCGAAGTTCCTCTAACATTGTTACATGGCGCTCTTCACAAAAATAGTCTACGATACTGTGTGCAATAATGTGGCCTATATCCATCATACTTTCTAATTCTTCTAATGTAGCCTTTTGAAGAGCATCCAAAGTTTCATAATGCATCATCAACATTTTAGATGTCTTCTCACCAACATTTGGAATCCCAAGTCCAAAAAGCAATCGTTCTACAGAATTTTCTTTACTCTTTTGAATGGCCTCAAGCAAATTATCGATACTCTTATCTCCATATCCCTCAAGTTCTGTAAGCTCATCCCTATAATGATCCAACCGATAAATATCAGGAAAATCTTTAATATATTTTAAATTATAGAAATCTTCAATAATTCTCTCCCCTAAGCCATCTATATTCATAGCTTTTCTAGAAACAAAGTGACAAAGGCTCTCAATCTTGCGAGCGGGACAATGCAAATTAACACAATAATAATCTACCTGCCCCTCTTTTTTATAAATAAGATTTCCACACATTGGACAAGCTCGAATCATTTCAAAATCTTTTTCTTCTCCAGTACGTCGCTCGAGTTTCACTTCTCCAACTTCTGGAATCACATCTCCCGCTTTATGAATAGAGACGATATCACCAATCTTTAACCCTTTTGCTAATACGTAATCTTCATTATGAAGAGTAGCACGAGATACAGTACTTCCAGCAACAATTACTGGCTCAAGAACTGCATTTGGTGTGATTTGCCCTGTTCTTCCAACCGTAAAAATAATATCCTTCAATTTTGTTAACACTTCTTCTGCTGGAAATTTATATGCTGTTGCCCATTTGGGATGATGTGCTGTAAATCCAAGTCCTCTTTGTTCCTCAATCATATTTACTTTAATTACCACACCATCAATATCGTAAGGCAAAGAATCACGATCAATGGCCTTGTGAGAAATATAAGAAAGTATACCTTCAACATCTGTTACTAACAAATTATTCGAATTTGTTTTAAATCCAAGATCTTTCATAAATTGAAGGGCTTCAAAATGAGTCTTAATGCCATAATCTTCAGGATTAGGCAAATGATAAATCCAACAATCTAATTTTCTAGAAGCAGCAATTTTAGAATCCAATTGACGAAGAGATCCAGCTGCCGCATTCCGACAATTTTGCAGTAAGGGTTGACCATTCTTCTCTCTTTCTTCATTTAATTTAAGAAGAGTCTCTTTTCCCATGTAAATTTCTCCACGTACTTCAATATCAATTGGCTTTTTTAAGGTAAGTGGAACAGTTTTAATTGTACGAACATTATTAGTAACATCCTCTCCAACTGTACCATCTCCTCGAGTTGCAGCCGTAATTAATTTTCCCTTTTCATAATGAAGAGAAACAGAAAGTCCATCAATCTTTAACTCACAAACATATTGTGGATAATATCCCTCTTTTCGAATTCTCGCATCAAAAGCTCGAATCTCTTCTTCATTAAATACATTTCCTAAAGACATCATAGGAATCGTATGTCTCACTTTTTGAAATTCGTTTAAAACAACCCCACCAACACGATGTGTAGGAGAATCCTCTCGAACATATTCTGGATATTTTTCTTCCAAAATAAACAACTCTCTTAAAAATTTGTCAAACTCCTGATCCGTAATCACTGGTTGGTCCAAAACATGATAATTATAATTTGCTTCATTTAAAATACTGACCAATTCATCGATTCTTTCCTTCATCTTGACTCTCCTTTTTCAAAGTAAAACTTAAAGTTTCTTCCAATCTTTTTTTGTGATCTTTATACTCCGTAAGATAGAAAAGTTTCTCTTTAGAAGGCATAGGATGCCCTGTCTTCTTTTCAACCCGTTCAAATACAGAATGCAAGTTTTCTTCTCCTATAATCCATAACTTATTTAAAAGAATATCAGAAAACTCTTCACTACTAACTCTCAAAAATCTTTGGATAGACACAAAAAGTTTTTCTGCAAAATATATAGTTTCTGCAAAATATGTAGATAAATCCATTCCCAAACAAACTTCTGCCTCTTCATCTGTATCTAGAAGAATTCGTTCATTATCATAAAGTGGCGCAATGTCTACGCCATCTGAAGACTCCATAATTTGCCAATTTCTATCATGCCGATCAATTTGACAAGTAATAATATCAAATAAATAAATTCCAACAATTCTTCTCATGAGATGTGAGATAATTTCTCTATTTCCATGATAACGTATTTCCAATGTATCCCATATATCATCCAAAGTATTCTCAGGAGTTTCGCGATATTTTTTTAACTCGCCTTCCAAATTACAATCGTAATAATCTAAAAAAAATTGAAAAATATCTGTTCCTAATAAATATCTCGCTCCCTCTTTTCGAAAATCTTTCGATATCACACCATAACGGTTTTGAAATACCGCAAGATCATATTCTGCACACGGTAATCCAAAATCATGAGCCAACTCTTCGGCTATCAATTCATTATATGGATCAACCAAAACTCCATTGTTAAGACGAGCATATTTAAAAAAATAAGAAATTCCATGATAGTTAAAAGAAAAACTCACCTGACGAGAATTAGCCTCATAAAGATCCACCAATGGACTCGTATATAAAGAGGAAATATTAGGTTCTGAAATCCCTATTTCCTCTAACATTTGATTAATATCTATATAACCATCTACTCTAACCATAAAATCCTCTAAAACTATTCACCAATCGTCGACGTCTTAACCCAATCTCCAACTTCCTCATCAACAATTTTATCTCTAACTGCATTATAAGTAGATTCTAGATTATAAGGTCCATAAACATCACTTTCTTGTGTATCAATAATATAAAATAACATATCTACTCCATTATCAGCAGACTTTACACATTTAAACCCGACATATCTCTTACCTTTTTGAAATTCTGAAACATACTCCGAAAAGCCAATTTGACTTCCATCTATTTCTGTTTGAACCTCTCCATCAATTTCTTTCCCAATGATCATTTTTGTATCACTTTTCTTCTGAATAACATAGTCATTTGGCAATTCCTTATAAATCCAAGTTTCTGCCAATAAACTACATCCTGATAAAAGTACAAGAATCAAAAATAAACAACACTTTTTTACTTTTCCCATAATTCTTCTGGATAAACTCCTTTCTCAATCAAATCCTCTAAAGAGGAAACAACCCCATCTTTATCTTCTTTATAAGTAACACCCATCCATTTAGCCTCAGTAGGAATAATTTGAACCGTCGCTTTCTTCTCCTCTATCGCTTGAGTCAAAACATCTGGCATTAAAAACTCACACTCTTCTAATTGAAATTGATTCTCTTTGAAAAAAATATTCATCTTCTCTTCAATATAAGAAAAAATTATAGGAGAAAAACAAAACATATTCATAGAAACTAGATTATCTCCTGTAACTTCAAATTCACTTCTACCATCTAAAGGTTGCGCAACAATCTTATTATTAAGAAGAGAAACATTACTTTCTATCATCGCCTTCAAATATTCTTGATCACTTATACAAACCCCACGTTTAACAGAGCCATGATCTGTCAAAGTATTTTGAATATAATAACCAATTAATCCGTAAGAAGAAACGTCGTGATTAGATTCCATATTCTTTAAAAATTCTGCTGCTCTCACAAATGCATCTCTACCATAGAAATCATCTGCATTAATCACTAAAAAATTCTCTTCAATAAAATCTTTTGCACAATAAATAGCATGTGCAGTACCCCAAGGTTTCTTTCTTGTCTCAGGAACTAAAAAACCATCTGGAATCATTTCAAGTTTTTGAAATGCATATTGAACAGGAATAAAAGATTCTATTCTTTTTCCAATTGTTTCTTTGAAATCATTCAGGTGCTCTTCTTTAATAATAAAAACCACCTTATTAAATCCAGCCTGAATAGCATCATAAATAGAATAATCTGTTAAAAACTCCCCATGAGGTCCAAATGGCTCAATCTGTTTTAGTCCTCCAAAACGACTTCCCATACCTGCTGCCATAATTAATAATGTCAAATTTTTCTTTTCCATACTCTTTCTTTTTCTCCTTAAAACATTATTTTTCAATTAGATTTGAACAACCTTCAGCATATATTTCGAACATTTTGCATTCGCTTTTGTATTTGAACTGGAGTTGCATCATCTTGAAGTTTAGAATCTAACATTGTAATTCCTTCATACAAATCAGGATTTTCATTGTAAAAACCGTAAAGGGAAGAGGCACAAACATCATTACATAACTGCCTATTATCTTCTCGAACCAATATAATATTTTGATAAACCTTTCTTCCCAAATCATATTGTATCTGAAAAACATTTCCTAATCGTAATTGGATCTCAATTCTAGGTAACGAAATAAAAAAGCCATCTATGCTTAATGCATCAACCTCTGTTGCTATTTCTCCATCATAGCGAACTCTACACCCACTATACTGTGCACGATCACAGTCATACCTAGCTTTTACTACATCCCCTTTAATTAAATCTTTCAATACTCCTTCTAAACTTCTCATAAATACTCCTATACTCTTTTCAAACTTTTATGATTTTTCATCAATTTCTTGATACCATGAGGACTTTTAAAGGCAATACTAACTAATGTGTTAGAAACTTCCACAATCCTACCAGCACCAAACACATCATGGTAAACATAATCTCCAACATGCCATTCTACATCTTCTTGATAGAACTTTTCTTCCTTTTGAATAGGAACAACCACATCCTGCGTTTCCACATGCGTTTTTTCTAATAAGTCTTCTTCAATTTCAGAAATAAACCTACTTGGTGGATTAATTTGATCTTTTCCAAAAAGCATTCTTCTTCTTGAATTAATTAAATATAGTTTTTCCTTAGCTCTCGTAATAGCAACATAAGCTAGTCTTCTTTCTTCCTCTAATTCTTGATTATCCATCAAACTATTCATATGAGGAAAAATACCTTCTTCCAATCCAACAACAAAAACTTGCTTAAACTCAAGTCCCTTTACAGAATGAACAGTCATCAAACTAACTTTATTACTACTATCTTTATAATCTTCACGATCACTAACCAAACTAACTTCAAATAGAAAATCTTCTAATGAAATTAATCCATCCCGTTCTTCAAAAGCCTTAGTAATTGACTTAAACTCCTCTAAGTTTTCTAAACGAATATCGGATTCTAATGTCTTCTCTGCCTCTAATTCTCGACGAATTCCTGTTGTATCCAAAACCTTATCCACAAGTTCTGTTAATGTAAGATCCGAAGACACCCTCTTTAAATCTTCAATAATTCTTTTAAATTCCAACTCCTTCCCTGATTGAATCACTTCATATATACTTTTTCCCTCAATTTCTGCCATCGTTGCTAAGTTTTGAATAGTTTTAAGACCAATACCACGTTTTGGAGTATTAATAACACGTAAAAGAGAAACATTATCCTTCTCATTGTGAATTAATCTCAAATAGGCCATTAAATCTTTAATCTCTTTTCTAGAGTAAAAGTAAAAACTACCTACGACACGATATGGAATATTCTCTTTTAACAAATCCTCTTCTAAAGTACGTGATTGAGCATTTGTACGATAAAGAACTGCTATTTCTTCAGATTCAATACCTTGATCCAAAAGCTTTTTTATAGAAGATGCCACAAAATGAGCTTCATCCTTTTCATCATATGAACGGTAATAGGAAATCAATTCCCCTTCCCCTTGCTCACTCCAAAGATTTTTATCTTTCCGATTTTGATTATTGCGAATGACTTGATTTGCTGCATTTAAAATATTTTGTGTAGAACGATAATTTTGCTCTAATTTAATTGTTTTTGTCTCTTTATAATCTTTCTCAAAATTTAATATATTTCGGTAATTAGCCCCTCGAAAAGAATAAATACTCTGATTTTCATCTCCAACGACACAAATATTTCGATACTTTGCACTCATCATCTTAGTTAAAATATACTGAGCCTCGTTTGTATCTTGATACTCATCAATTAATACATAGCGAAACCTTTCTTGATACTTTTCTAATATATATGGATTCTTTTGAAATAAACGAATCGGAAGAAGTAATAAATCATCAAAATCAATCGAGTTATTCTCACGTAATTTTCTTTCATAAGAAGAAAACACTTGTAATACCACTTTTTCAAACTCCGTTGTTGCATACTTCTCATACATTTCTGGAGTCATAAGTTCATTTTTACATCCACTAATTCTATTCTTAATTGCTGTTGGATTATATTGTTTAGGATCAAGATCCAAGCTTTTCAAAATACGCTTAATCAGAGTCAACGAATCATCACTATCCATGATTACAAAGTTACGATCATACCCTAATAATTCATAATTTTCACGCAAAATCTTAAGTCCAAAAGAATGAAAGGTGGATACTTGAATTCCATTAGCGACTTCCCCAATCAGTTTCAATAATCGAAGTTGCATTTCTTTCGCTGCCTTATTTGTAAAAGTAATCGCCAAAATATGATAAGGACTTATCCCCTTTTCCTCAATTAAATAAGCAATCCTCGTTGTTAAAACCTTCGTCTTTCCACTACCAGCTCCTGCTAAAACAAGTAATGGACCTTCTGTTGTTACTACTGCTTCTTTCTGCATCGCATTTAAGTTGTCTATATTGATCATTCCTACCTACTCCTTAAATCAATTATACTATAATTTAATTTTTCGTCCAACCCATTCCTACAAATTCCTAAAGAAGTTCTGAAGATAAAATACAAAACATCAAATACAACATATTTTGTGGCTCAAACACTTCATACTCAGTACTTTGCCCATGAAGCAAAACAGATCGAATAAAATACCTCTTCTCATCTATCAAAAGAGAAGATACAGAAACTCCAAAAAAATTCGCTAATTGAATTGCCAATTCAAGACGAAGTGAACCATGAATTAAACCATAACGAAGAGTAAAATAATTGACTCCTAAAATTCTAGAAAGTTCAGCAATTGTACAAATTTTTCTCTCATGCATCAGTTGAAAAATATAAGCTTGATTTAACATACATCTCCACTATGAAATCCCTTTTGAAACATTTTTTGTTTTATCTGATATTCCAACTCTTTCCCAGTATACTTTCGACTAAGTTTACGATATAACTTTTGATACTCTTTTTGATAAATTTTTTTCTCCCCCTCATCCCCCTGTACAACTAAGGATAATTTCTGTTCAATTAATGAAGAATGATAACCCAAATTAAGTAAATGTTGATAAATTTTTTGCTTTAAAGAATACCCACTTTTTGAATGATTACTTCTTATATGTTTTAAGACTAACTTTTCAATCTTAGAAAGCTCAATATCTTCTGTATATTCCGATAGAATTTGATCGATTTGCCCTTCTGTTATATCAAGATTATGAAGCTCCTTTTTGATCTTAATTGGACCATCTACACCAAAAGAAATAGAATCATGTACCAAAGATCGTCCATAAATCTCATCGTTTAAATATCCCTGTAATTTCAAACGTTCCATTGTAGAACAAATTAAATCATCAGAATAGCCCTTTTTCAAAAGATACTCTCTCAATTGTAAGGTACTTCTCATCCGAACTTTCAAATACTTTAAAGCAACAAAGTAAAGTTCATAAATAGCATTCTCCTCCTGAATAGATTGAAGTAAATCAGGAGTTACCCTTTTTTTAATTAAAAGATCATATTTTAAAATCAAATCCTCATAAGTTTCAATTTCTGTACCATTTTCAAGCTCAATCAAATATTTTCCCTGTTTTTGCTTTTGATATTTTATAATTCTCATATATAACCCCCAAATTTTTGATTACTTATATTGTACAACAGAGTACATTTGTTCGTCAAAGAAAAATAAAAAAAGAACTTAATTTTAGTCCTTCTTTACAGTAATTAGATTCTCTGAAATTTCTTCCAACGCCCTTCCTAAATTTTTTTTAGAAATATATTTATGCTCTGGCATTTGGTAATGTTTCGATGAAGCCATCTGTTTACTACGCTTACTAATGATATGAACCAATTCATATTTTGAATCAATAACGTTTAATATCTTGTCTATTGATGGATAAATCACTGTATCACCTTCCCTATTCTAATAATAAAAGCTATTATTAAATAATACAAGAAATTTACCATAATTATACAAAAGTTTACAACAATAAAATTGTCAAAAAGAAAACTTGTTCTGTACGATATAGATAAGTAGAATCTTCTTATTCTAGAATAAAACAAATCTTACATATACCATCTTTTAAAAAAATATAATTTTATAAGTACCCTTAATATGAAAAAAAGATTGATATTAGCCAAAAATTTAATTAGAGGAATTAAGTATCCGACAAATAATGAACATTTTTTTCGATTTTATCCCATAAATTAAATCTAACTTTCTACATTTCACAACATATTCTAGTCCCAAGTGGAAAATAATATGCATAAATAGAACGATTCACCATTACCTAAATTCTTATTGACCATACAAATACTAAGACAATAAAACACTGTCTCAGTTTAAGTGGTTATTCTTTCTGGCATAAAATAAAATTACTGCAAAAGAAAAAAGTCTTTCGACTTTTATCTAAAATTACAACAAGAACCACATTGAATCTGACTACATACATTCTCTTCACAACAAGAATATGATGGACGATATGTATGACGGAATACGTGATGGTTAATTACTCTAGTACGAATTGGGCAAACATGTTGAACATCATGCATAATTGTACGATGTACTTGACGTTCTCTCATAGGCTCCATAACAGGACCTTGTGTTGTAGCAGCAGGCATAGCTCCTGGTCCCATTCCATTTCCCATCATGTTGTTATCTCCCATTTGAACATCGATATCAACATTCATGTTTTCAGCATTGAACTCATTGTTCATTTCATTTTGCCTATCGTAACAAGCATTTCTAAACATATTTTTTTCCTCCTATCTACTTCTATCATATTCAGGAAGAAAAAAGTGTTCTAATTCCTTTGCCTAGAAAAAAGAATTTAATCTATAAATTAAACTTTAACATTTTTAGTTTAGAAAGACCATCCACATTAGAACCACGTCTTTCCTCAATAAAACCACAATAAGCATCAATCTCCGAATCTCTATAAGGGGAAGGATATTTAGAAATCATAACCTGCTTTTGAATCGCACGATCACTTACAAGATAAGTTAACAAATCTTGAAATTCTATAGAGTCGCAACAATTATAGCTAGATAACAAGGTAGATAAGTAAGCCGTATAACCATCATCCTTATACTTTCCACGAAAACGAACAGTATCTATTACACTAACTTCTCTTTCTTTTAAAATAGACGCTATCAACGAAAAATTAGGATTCAATACTCCTGTCTTTTGATACTCTGAACCAATAGAAGAAATCATATATTTTAATAAATCTGATCCGTTAACTAATAAACTAAAGTTTGTTCTAGGATCCAATAACACAGGTGTAGTTAATTTAGAAATTCTCATTCGTTCGATACGTCCATAAAATGGTTCACAACTTGGTTCACAATCCAAATGATTTGGATCATAAAGTTGATGCCCAATCATCTGCTCTAAAAAAGGAAAATAATACGAATCAGAACAAGCCAACTTGTAAATATCAAAATAAATAGGATTATCAACACAACAAGAACGATATGCTTTATCAAATTCATCAGATTGCACCAATTCTTTAAGTCTTAAATGATCACGATACACCTCTCTAACTTGAGGTACCTTCTTTACCATAGAATAATCAAACATACAATCTTCAATATCCCAATCATAATGATACTTTCCACAAATTAAATTTTCTAAAATATGAGGCAGATCTCTATGAATTTTATAATCGAGTATCGCTTCTTTTTCTGTATCATTTGAATTAATTCCCTCTAAAAAGACAAGATCTAACAACAAATGAATATTTTTCTGACCTCTAGCAATTTGTTCCCGATAACAATTTGCCATATCTGCAGTTATAGTTATATCATCCAAATTTTTCTGTGCATAATTAATAGAATAATGTTGTAACATTAGCTCACTTTTTACCTTTAATAAGTATGTAAATGCCATATATTCTACTTTATAAGAAAGTTCTTCTTTATCCATAAATCCCCCTAAATTTAATACCATATATTTTTACAATCTAAAATGGTAACTTCATATTTCCATTCATCATTTGTTTCATCATCTTCTTCATTTGATCAAATTGATTCAATAGTTTATTTACTTCCTGCACCGAAAGTCCACACCCAGACGCAATCCTTGTTTTTCGACTAGCTTTAATAACATCCGGATTCCTTCTTTCTTCTGGAGTCATAGATAAAATAATCGCTTCTACATGAGCCATCTGTTTTGGATCAATTTGTACTTGATCTAAATTCAATTTACGTGCTCCAGGTAATAATTTAATTAAATTTTCTAAAGGTCCAAGCTTTTTAATTTGTTTCATTTGTTTTAAAAAGTCTTCTAAATCAAACTTCCCTGCTTGCATCCTCTTTGCTGCATTCATAGCTTCCTTTTCATCGATCGCTTCCGTTGCTTTTTCGACTAGGGAAATAATATCTCCCATACCAAGAATACGACCTGCCATTCGCTCAGGATCAAATGATTCTAACCCATCCAACTTCTCACTAACACCAATAAACTTAATTGGAACATTAGTCAAATGGCGGACAGATAAAGCAACTCCACCCCTCGTATCACCATCTAACTTTGTTAAAATGACTCCCGTTAATTTTAGGGCATCATTAAACCCTTCAATCACATTAATAGCATCCTGACCCATCATAGAATCAATGACCAATAAAATCTCTTGAGGGTGCACTTCCAAATTAATATTTTGAAGTTCTTCCATCAAATAAGAATCGATATGTAAACGACCTGCAGTGTCAATTAAAACATAATCAAAATGATTTTCCTTTGCATAGGAACAAGCATTTTTAGCGATCTCAACTGGATCCTTTTTTCCTTCTTCATAAACCTCTATCCCGAGTTGCTTACCAATCTGTTTCAATTGATCTATCGCTGCTGGACGATATACATCACAGGCAACAAGTAATGGTTTTTTAGCATGTTTTTTTCTCAAAAAGTTAGAAAGTTTTCCGATTGTAGTAGTTTTACCAGAACCTTGAAGTCCCACTAACATAAGCAGTGCTGGATTCCCATTCATATTTAGTGGCTTACTTTCACCACCAAGTAGTTCAGTTAATTCATCCTTCACAATCTTAACAAATAAGTCTCCTGGCTTAATACTTTTTTGAACCTCTTCACCAAGTGCCTTTTCTTTTACTATATTAGTAAACTCTTTAACTACTTTATAATTAACATCCGCTTCCAAAAGTGCCAAACGGATCTCTCTCATCATTTCACTGATATTTTCTTCGGTAATTTTGCCATATCCCTTAATTTTATGCATTACATTTTGTAATCGATCTCCTAAGGACTCAAACATCGTATATCCCTCCTTATATCAATAAATATTATACTATAATATGAAAAGTTCACCAAGAAAAAAAGAGCTTTCGCTCTAAAATATATGACCATTTGTATATATAATTCTATTTTGAAGATAAAATAGAATCTAAGAAAGACAATTCTGACGCCAATACAGAAGAATCTGTAGAACTAGTACTCTGATTCAAAGATAGTGGTTCTGAAACATCTGGCTCTGTAGGTACAGGTTCTGGAGAAATCATACTTTCAATATCAGCTAGAATGTTATCATCCGGCATAGAAGAATCTATAAAAGCAACATCTTCTATCAAATTTTTTTCCTGTTCTATAATCGTAGGTTCAATTGCCATACTTTCTTGAGAATTTTGAGAATTCAAATTAGCATCTATTTCCATAACTGGAACCTCTGACTTAAACGAACTTTTATTTTCAAAAGAATCTAAATCAGGAGTTTCAATAACCTCTTTTTCAACAGTAGGCATATTAGAATCAATTGGTTCTGAAACCACATCTTCAATAGGATCTATCTCTTCTCCACAAACTGCATCTTCAAACCCCAAAATAGGATATCCACCCACAGGAAACAAAAGAAGATAAAGACCAAATAAAGCACTGTGCCCAAACATCTTTGAAAGCTTAAATGGAATACAAAATAGCAAATACAAATTATAAAAGGGAACTAATAAAAATACCACTTTCCATCCCTTTTGATAAACAATCTCAAAAAGAACATACAAATTATAAAATGGAATCCATGCTGCAATTGCTGATTTTCCTGCTCTCTTAAATACAGCTCCCAGTCCAAGAAACGTCAAACAAAACAACAATCCAAACAAAATACCGAGTTGCAAGAAATATGGTCGGATTGGATCTAATAATTGATCAAAATTAATTAAAAGAATAAAATTCATACTCTAGCCTCCCTAATGACTTGTCCAATTAGTTACAACATTACAACTACTACTCTGTGGCATTGGATTTGGCATCTCCAATTTTACAATAATTGGAATTTTAAATCCACTTCCAAAAGCAAGACAATTTCCAACTTGCAGTGACTTTTGCTTTTCAATTGTATCTTCTGTAATATTAGGAATCATCTTCGTAATATATTCAATATCTCTTGGATGGCTCATTTTAAAAATCAAGAAATTACTACATTGCGAAATTACAGTTTCACTCAGATCCACTGGTCGTTGAGAAATCAAGGTCATAATCACTCCATATTTTCTTCCTTCCTTTGCCACTCGATCAAAGATATTATAACCAAACATAAATTCATCCTGATCCTTTTGAACATAGCGATGTGCTTCTTCTAATATTATATTAAAAGGGATACTTCCACGTTGCACTTTTCTAGAAAATTCAAAAATTAAACGAGTGAAAATTTTAACGATCGATTTTGCAAAAGCATCATCCACATCCTCAAGATTAATATTAATAATCTGAAACTTTTGATTATCTTTTACAATTAACCCACTCAAGTACTGATCTAATCGTACAAAATCTTTACAATCAAAGAATCTAGCATTTGGACCAATTACTAACTCATGAAGCTTTACTTTCAAAGTAATGGCATCCGCATATACATTCTCATTTCTAAGCCATCCTTCACTAATCAAAGCAAAATTAAGAGCCTTTTCCATATCACCAAGCGTAAAGTAATGAACTTGCTCAGGTTCATATTGATTAAGTTCTGGCTTAATAAACTGACTTACATACTCCGTCAACAAAACACGTTCAGAAAATTGATCAGAAGAATCTATCAAGAAACATTCTTGTAATTTTCTAGTATAGCCAATTCCTTGAACCGTAGAATTCAAATTAAATTCATTAGTAGGACAAGTATTAAAGATAGAAAAAATCTCATCTCGCTTACTTGCAGAACCTTGATTTGAATACATAATAGTCATAATTGCATTGGCAATTAAATGATTTTTATAATCCAGGGCTTCCCCATCAGATTGTGAAAAAATCTTCACTAACTTCATCATTTTATCGATAATTGAAATTTGTGTATGTGTCGTAGCAGACAACAACAAAGCAATATCCTCAACACTTAATAACCAAATAGGAATACAAAGGACCTCGCCACCATGAGCATTATTCATATTCGTCGTAAGAAAACGATAATGATAATTTGGATTAATTTCATTAATCTTCGAAAAAGCTGTATAGTATTCACTAGAAGAATCAAAAATCAAAAAATTAGATTTATATGGAATAAACTGAGGATTATAAAATACATTCTGCATTACTCTCGCAACACCACAACTCTTTCCTCCACCAGTATTTCCAAATACACACATATGCTTACTAAATAGCTCATTCATATCTGCATATACCTTTTTACTAGCATAAAATGGACTAATTCCCAGTTCCATAAATCCAAATTCCGGACTTCCAACAATCAAAGATAATTCATCTATCGTCAAAGGTCGAATAGACGCATTCAAACTCGGTTTTCGAAGAACACCACCAAGAAACTTCCCATTTTCGATTTCACCTAATAATTTTACCTTGACAGATCCATCTAGAAGGTCCTTTACTTCCCCTAAAATCGTCTTCTCATTATCCTGCAAAATTAAAGGCATATTCATAATATCCGATTCGATTGTAGCAGTATCTGCTAGTTTAATTTGAGTATCATGATCTCCAATATACATAATTTTTTCAAACATTCCTACTCATCTCCCAACAACAGATTCCCACGAAGGATACCTTAATTCTATTTTATCTTTTTTAGAGGAACTCTTCAAGTTTTTCTCTAATTTCGTTATCTAAATTTTTAATAATCGCTCGAATTTTCTCTGATTTGTCAAATAAATGTAAAGTAGATTCATAAAATTCTAATTTTTCTTCCACAATTTTAATCTGTCCATGAACAGCATTTCGACTCACACCATTATTCTCTGCAATCTCACTGAGCGAAAAGTCATTAAAATAATAAGCTTCAAAATACTCTCTTTGTTTTTCTGTAAAAAGAAGAGAATAATAGTCGTATAAATTGTTCAAATATATCTTTCGATCCATAAAATTCTCCTACATCATATCTTTAAATAATCCATAAATATATTTTTC
>JAAWDC010000084.1 GCA_022793565.1 Bacilli bacterium | reverse complement strand
TTTCTTTGATTTGTTATATTTAATATAGAATAGGAAGGATGAATACTTATGTATAGCGAAGAGCAAGTTTTACAGAAAGTTTCGAATAGAAAGCAAAAGAAAATTTTGATTTTTACAATTGCCATTAGTGTTTTTTGCATTATGATTTTATTTGTTTGTATGTATTTTTATACAGATAATCAGCCTTTAATTGAATTTCCTCTTTACAGTTTATCGACAGAGGAGTGGACAACAGATGATGTAACAATTACGATTACTAATGATCGCTCTAAAATTCTATCATATTCCTTTGATGGAGGAGCTACTTGGCAGGCGAATAATACTCATACAATGACTGAGAATGGGGAAGTTACGATTCAGGTTATGGATACTAAAAATAAGTTGAGTAAAAAGAATATTGTGGTAGTTTCTAATATTGATCGTACTCCTCCAGAAATGGTTTTTGAGAGTGTGACAACCATACAGATGGGATCTTCTTTTTCTGTTAGAAATGGGGTTCAGGTTTCTGATAAGGAATCAGGACTTAGTCGTGATTATACGGCAGTACCAAATACTATAGATGTAACTAAAGAAGGTGAGTATCAAGTTGTTTATTCTGCTTTTGATCGTGCGGGAAACTTTGTTGAGAAATCAAGAACCATTATTGTGAAGGATATTGTTGGAAGAACATATTATCGGTATCGTGATGGAAAGATTGAGACTTATCAATGCAACCCATATTTATGTAATTGTGTTTCTTCTTCTATCGCAACTTCTACTGGAACTTGTCCGACGGGATTTACTCTTAACGATAAGGGTGAATGTTGTAATACTTGTTATAAGGCTTGTTCTAGAACTATTTGGGGGGAATGGAGTGAGTGGTCTCAAAAAGAGGTAAAGGCTACTGCAACTAGAGAAGTTGAGACAATGATCAAAGAGGATTAGGGGTGATACAATGTTTAAAAAGAAAGAAGAGTATACTGGCCCAGTAGATCAATATGGGCGTCCAATTAATACGCCTCCTGTTTTAGATCGTGCAGAAGATGATCGTAAACTTGGAATTATCTTTTTTACAATATTGGGTATTGCTACTGTTATTATTGTGGTGATCGTTTTTGTAATTAATTATTTTAATCAAAATCGTTTAGAAATTCCAACAGCGACATTATCTACTACTGAGTGGACCAAGGAATCTGTTACAGTTACGGTTGATAAAAGTCGTGGAAACGTTCAGGAGTTCTCCTTTGATGGTGGGAAGACTTGGCAGCAGAGTAATCAATTTATAGTAGAAGAAAATCAAGAACTTCGTATTCGTGTTCGTGATAAGGAGGGAAGAGTTAGTAAAGAGGCAACGGTAATTGTTTCTAATATCGATACAACACTTCCAGAACTTCATTTTATTGAACCATTGTATATTGCTTCGCAAGAAAAATTTGATCCAAAAGTTAACGTTGTTGCTTTTGATTCTGATTCAGGAATTGTTGATTATGAAGTAGATACTTCTAAATTGGATCTTACGACTCCAGGAGAATATACTATTGATTATTTTGTTTCTGATCAAGTCGGAAATGAGGTATCTAAAACAAGAAAAATTATTGTGGAGGTTCCTGGAATGGTTCATTCTTATCGTTCTAGAACTGTTCAAATGATCGAGACACAATGTGAGGTTTCTTGTAAATGTGTTAGGTTAGAGGGGGAAACTTGCCCTGCTCAGACAACGTTGTCTTCGGAGAATTCAAATCAGTGTTGTGAAGTTTGTTTAGAGCCTTGTTTAAAACCACAGTATGGAAAATGGTCCGAATGGGGTAGCGAAAAGATTATTCCTTCTTCTGAGCTTGAAGTAGAGATGAAGAGTGAGGCTCCTAGTGCATCCTCTACACCAACTCCAGAACCGACACCAACTCCAGAATCATAAATTAAGTTTATATTATTTTCTTTGTTAAATAAAAATACGTATGATTTTTAATCACACGTATTTTTTTGTTTAGTACTTTTTATTTTCTTTTCTTTATTTTCTTTATTTTCCTTATTTTCTTTTCTCTTGATGTCGATAATGACTGGTAAGATGATCGGTCTTCGTCCTGTTAGTTCTTCTGTATAAATAATCAATTCACTGATCAATTTGCTTTTTAGCTCGTTTACAGTATCTTTACTTGTTCTTAATCGTTCATTTAAAACGGCTTCACTTCTTGATTCAATTTGTTTGATTAATTCTTCATTTTCATTGACTAAGATAAATCCTCTTGTTGTAATATTTGGTTTGATTAGTAATTTTCTTTTTTCAACATCAATATTGGCAATTACTACTAATATTCCATCATTAGACATCATTTTCCGATCTCTGATTACAGCACTTCCAACTTCTCCAATTCGATTTCCATCTACATATACATCTTCTCCAGAAACTCTTTCTCTTGCTTTTTTTATTTCATGCTTTTTAATTGTTAAAATGTCTCCATTTTCTAATACAAAGGTATTTTCTTTTGGCACTCCACAATCAATAGCGATATTGGCATGATGTTTTAGCATTCGATAGTCTCCATGAAACGGCATTACATATTTTGGCATAAAGAGTCGAATCATAAGTTTTAATTCTTCTTCATTTGCATGTCCTGAAGTATGTAAATCTCCATCTGAATTACTATTTGTGAATACTTGTACACCTTTTAAGTACAATTTATTAATGGTTTTAGAGATTGCTAATGCATTTCCAGGGATTGGTGAAGACGAGAATATAACAATATCATCTGGTCTTAAGGATACCTGTTTATGAGTTCCTTCTGCAATTCTGGATAGAGCTGCAAGTGGTTCTCCTTGAGAGCCAGTACATAATACAGTTACTTCTCCTGGTTTTAGTGTATTGGCTATTTCTGGAGTGATAAATAACTCTTTATGATCGATATATCCTCCATTGATAGAGATTTGGATGTTATTTTCCATACTTCTTCCAAATACACATATTTTTCGATTGTGTTTATAACATGTTTCTATAATATGTTTTAGTCGGTAAATATTTGAGGCGAATGTAGCGATAATAATTCTTCTATTTGAATATTGACTAAAAATATCCATTAATGTGTCATCTACTTTTGATTCACTAATTGACATTCCTTCATTTAGAGCATTTGTTGAATCACTGATTAGTAAGTCAATTCCTCTTTTTCCTAATTCGGCCATCTTGTGAAGGTCAGCCATTGGTCCGATTGGGGTTAAGTCAAATTTGAAGTCCCCAGTTGTTACAACGCTACCATTTGGTGTTTTTAAATAAACTCCGTGAGAATCTGGAATAGAGTGTGTTGTTCTAAAAAATTCAATTTCAAAGTTTTTAAATTTAATTTTTGTCTTGTCATCATATGCATATAAATGATCATAACGAATATTTCTATCTTCTAATTTAATCGCGATCAATTCTTTTGCTTGGTTTGGTGCATAAATTGCAGGGATAGATAAACTTTGTAGTAAAAAGGGGATTCCTCCGATATGATCTTCATGCCCATGCGTAATGATTAAGCACTTTATTTTGTCTTGATTTTCTTTTAAAAATGTAAAGTCAGGAAGGACATAGTCAATTCCTAATAGATCCCCTTCTGGAAATCTAATTCCTGCATCTATAATTACAATTTCTTTTTCATGCATTAAACAATACATGTTTTTTCCAACTTCGCCTAAACCTCCTAAAACAATTAATTTTGTTTCACTTGGTTTGTTTATTTTCACTATAATACTCCTTTCATATAAGTTAATTTTTGATATAAAAGAACTAACCGATAAAAGTATACTAAAAAAATGGGGTTTTGTCTATCCCTCTTATTTGTACTTGTCATTTGTATGCTAGTTTTTTATTTCATGAATCGAATTTGAAGGTTAGTGTAAAGAGTTTTGGGGAAATATCAAAAAAAC
>JAAWDC010000083.1 GCA_022793565.1 Bacilli bacterium | reverse complement strand
CCATTAATAAATTTAAAATAATAATTATTGCTTTTTTCCACAATCTTTACAATATAAAGAATCTGCATCAATCAAACTTCCACAATGCTTACAATATATGCCCTCATTTTCTGTAAGTCCTTTTTTAATAGCTCGAGTAGTAGTCTCAATCCCATCCTTTGTTGCATAAGCCATATCCGTTGAAATACTTCTAATATCTTCCTTTGACTCCTCCATCATATATTTAGCTGCCTTAACTTGCCTGCTCATCATCTTCCCTCTAAATTTAGGACTAATAATTTGGGCTACTACCAAAATAAAAACAACAACTATAAATATTGGAACAACTACAAACATAACATTCACAACGTTAAACATTTACGATTCCTACCTTCCATATTTAAAATTATAACATAAATTACTGCCCTCTTACAAATAAATTGGTCAACAATAATGAATCCATGAAACAAAGCAAGAGAAAGATCCTACTAAATCTATAAAAAAGTATTTAATCTTTTAATTCCATAATTTCAAGATAGTATCTTTAGCTTACTTTTAAAAAGCAACATTTTTCTTTTAAGTCATTCCAATAAAATCAATGCTCTATTTACATTAAATATTTAATTAATTTTGAAATCTTAGCCTTGTGTCTTTTTTAAAACCTTTTCTTTTTGGATTTCCCTCAACTCTATAAATACTATTGTTTTTAATATCGTAGATAATAGACCATACCGTATCAGCATCAGTTTTCCTATCATAATCACACATAAATCCATATTTTCCTGATAAAATATCTTTCACCAAATCAAAGGAATAATTATTTTTTTGTTCTTTTAATGTATTATATGAAACTAAATATCTTTCCTCTGCTTTCCAATCATCTACTTCATAATTATTAAATTGTTTCATTCTATTTGAGTTAAATTCATTTGTGGTCGTTACAAAATTACCATCTTTAGTCGGTCTTATTATTTCTAATGCTTCACAATTACATTCAACAACCACAATATGCCCAGTTCGATCTGCAATAGTTAATGTCTGTTGTGATGCAATAGGGATTCTTTTTAATAAAGCAAGTGCTTCATCTGTAGTCTTACATTTTTCTAATAAATATCTCACCAATATACCTGCGTTAAATCCTGCCTTTATTATGGTAGGATAAATAAATGTTAATCCGACTGCTAGACCATATTCGTTGATCCCATCTTCCATTTCTATAAATGATGTCGTATTTCCGTTGAAAGCATAAACATTATCTAAATTATATAAGCAATTCATATATAACTTTTCTAATGATACTAAAAAATCACTATTTCTTCCAAAAAGAATATGATTATCATCTTTAACTGCGATACAAGTACAATGATTATCAAATTCAAAACAATACATACTTAATAAAAAAGTATAAAAATCTTCATAAGAGCTATTTTGCCCCTCTGCCAAACCTTTAATTTCTTCTAAGATTTCTGGGTAATATCTTTGATAGATAGGCAAACACTCTTTAGCAAAATTTTTTCTTTCTTATGTGATCTTGAAAGTATGATTATTACGAATTATTTTGCCTTTTTTATATAATAAACTTCCCCAATGGAAACCTGCCTCATAATGACTTTTTTTAAATCTCCCATGATACATATTTTATTATCTCCTTCTCATATTTTTTGAGTAAGATCTTGCTCTGTTTAAATGATATGATAATAAAAAATTTAAGTCAACAAAATAAAAAAATTAGTAAATTCTTCTTCAAAACAAAAAAACTATCAATCGAAATTGATAATTTAATCTTCTAACATTATTTCTATTTGAATTGTTTTGATTTGAGCTGGATAGCTCTCATTTATCATACCTTCATAGGTTATTTTTACATTGGTTCCAACTTCATAAGCGACATTATCTTTGTTTAATTCAATACGAAATTTATCAGAACTTTTTCTTTCCTCCTCATCTTCATTCGGTTCAACAATTAAATATGTTGAATTTACTTCAAGTATTTTCCCATAAAAAGAATGTTCATCGTTACTTACTGTATCGTTAGAACCATTAGGATCAATTTTAAAATCAAAGGTTTCCCTATCAACAACGCTTTTCTCGATGACTTTATAAATAACACCTGCCCCTATTCCTAAAACTAAAACAATTAATAGAATCCCAATTAACTTTTTCTTCATAATATTTTCCCTTTACAAATCACTATTTTTAAATCCATATCACTTTAAAAGTCATTTCATATTAATATCCTACTATTTTCTCAAGACAAATTCCCAAGTATATTTTTTTCTTCCTTTACGAGTAGTTTCGTCTTCATTTAATATAATCACATTCCACTTATTTGTTAATATATCAAATTGTTCTTGATTAAATAGTCTTTTATGCTGTTCCTTTATTGGATCATAATAAAAATCCTTTTCTATCTCTATATAATTTTCATTAACATATCCGTTTTTATCAGAATTCATTCTACCAATAAATAAACCTCCAATTTCAAGGATTCTATAAATTTCATCAAATAATTCTATTGTTTTATTCATATCAAAATAGTGAAGAGATAAATTGGCATTTATTAAACCTACTGAATTAGGTTCAAATGGCAGCCCATAAATTATATCAAAATTCATTATATTAGCGTTAGGACAAATTTCTTTAAACTTATTTAGTGCTTTTTCAGAAAAATCACATGAGATTACATTAAACCCATT
>JAAWDC010000082.1 GCA_022793565.1 Bacilli bacterium | reverse complement strand
GTGGATGGATCTAAGCATTTTGATGATGCACTAATGAACTCAATAGAACCATTTGAATACAAAAGTCTAGTAGACTTTGACAGTGCTTATCTTTCTGGTTTTTTAGCTGAGAAATATGATTTGACAAAAGAAGAAGTACAAAATATCGCTATAGATCGAGCAGAAAATACTGCTATAAACAGATTAGAAAGCTCATTAAGCTATACAACCAAAACAATCGAAGATAAAGTAGTAAATCCCTTAAACCTAGAAGGAGAATATGTTCTATTACCAGTTTGGCTACTAAATATAAAATATAAAGATAAAATATATCCATATGCAATGAATGGTCAAACAGGTAAAATGATCGGAAATATTCCAACTCAAAAATCTAAAGTAATTAGCTTTTTCTTCTTCCTTGCACTAATATTATCCTTGATCACTATTTTATTATTTATGTGGATTGGAGGGTATGTATTATGAAAAAAATTGGATTTTTATTTTTGATATGTTGCTTCCTCTTTTGTGGTATTGTAAATGCTGAAGAGATAATAACAAAAGATCGAACTGCTGAAAATCGCTATGGAATTCCAAAAAGATTTGAAGTGAAACAGACACAAATTGATCATGCTTTAATGACTCCTTATATCAATCCTACAGAAAAAGTTTATGACTTTGCCAACTTATTTGAAATAGAAGACTTAAAAGAATTAAAAAAAGAGACTCAATCAATCGTAACCAAAGAAAACTATGAGATTGTTATTGTAACAATTAACGATTTAGATTCTAGATCTGTCCAAGAATATGCAGATGATTTTTACGACTACAATGAGTTTCAAGTAAACGGTATCTTGCTTTTGATTTCCCTACAATCTAGAGATATTTATATTTCAACTTCAGGAAAAGGACAAATTTTATTTGATAATGATCGTGTGGATACAATGATTCAAAAAATTACCCCATACCTCTCAAACAAAAACTATAAAAGTGGAGCTGATAGTTTCCTAAAGCAAATAAAGAATTATATAGATTTAGGACCATCTAAACAGATGAGTACTTGCGAAATAACAAACGAAATGGGAGATTATATCTGTAAACACAAAGTTCCTATCATCTGGATTATTCCAATCTGTTCATTCATTGCACTTTTAATTACATGGCTAATTACCAAACGCTATCAAAAAATTATCTTAGCGAGTAACGCCAATTGGTATTTAAAATCAAATGATTTAGAAATTAAAAATAAAATTGACCAATTTCTCCATACTTCAACAGCTAGAATAAAGATCCCGTCGAGCCATTCGTCTGGTGGTGGATCACATCATGGGAGTTCAGGATCATCTCATGGAGGTAGCGGAGGAAAATTCTAATTACTAAAAATATCTCAGTTTCAAATGGGAACGAATCATTTCTTTAAATTATAACAAGCATCATCCCATGTCTAGGTAGCACCAATATTGTTATGAAAATAGTTTTTAAAAAGATCGATTCCAGTAAAATATAATACCTATTTTACAAATCATTATAATAAAAATACAAAAAAGAACTAAAACTATGAAAAAATAAAGAGAAAAGAATGCGAAATTGCTTTGGCATTTTTTTCTTGCTATAAATTTTTGAATTTGGTCGAACCTATAAATGTAGCGATTTTTTAAAAAGAAAGAGGTGATACTTTTGAATTTAAAAAAAACACTACAACTCAGTTTCTTAATTCTTCTAACTATATTTCCATCTTTAGTATTTGCATATTCCCAGCAAGTTATACCTGGTGGGGAGAATGTTGGAATCCATTTGGATACGAAGTACGTCACGATCGTTGGATTTTATAAAGTCAATGATCGATACATTGGAGAAGAAAGTGGATTTAAACTTGGAGATGCAATTACTAAAATCAATGAACAAGATGTAACAAGCATCAATCAAATGATTACACTAATCGATCGTGTAAAAGATGAAGAAATCCATGTAGAGGTAAAAAGACAAGCCAAGACATCTAATATTACATTAACACTTGAGAAAGACAATACAGGCGTTTACAAAACTGGACTATACGTCAAAGACCAAATTAATGGTATTGGAACATTATCTTATATTGATCCCAATACTTCTATTTATGGTGCATTAGGACACGAGATTGCAGATAGAAATACACTACAAAAAGTAGAATTAAAAGATGGAAAGATCTTAGAATCTAGTGTCACTAAAATAACGCCAAGTAGAGATGGAACACCAGGTGAAAAACAAGCAAAATTTTCGCAGGACAATATATATGGAAATATTATAAAAAATGAAGAAAGCGGAATATTTGGAACCTTTACTGGTAAGGTTTCCTCTCGCGACGCTATCGAAGTTGGCAAACCAGAAGATGTCAAGAAAGGAAAGGCCAGTATCCGTACTGTAATTGAGAAAGATCAGATTGAAGAATTCGAAATTGAAATATTAGAGATAGACATAACTAACGAAACAAAGAATATTCTTTTTCAAATCACAGATAATCGATTACTAGAAAAAACGGGTGGTATTGTTGCCGGAATGAGTGGAAGTCCAATTATTCAGAACGGAAAACTAGTTGGTGCGGTAACTCATGTAGTTGTAAATGATACTGACAAGGGATATGGGATTTTCATTACTACAATGTTAGAAGAAGGAGAAAAAAGGAGTGAGTAATCACTCTTTTTTTGATGGAAGAAAAGGACAATATTGCTTTTTACTATATTGTGTGCTATTTTAAAAATATATAATAAAAATAAAAAAGAAAGGAAAAAAATATGATTAAGGAATTTAAAGATTTCATTAAACGAGGGAATGTATTAGATCTTGCAGTTGGTGTTATTATGGGAAGTGCTTTTGGAAAAATTGTATCTTCTGTAGTCGATGATTTACTAATGCCCATCATTGGTATACTAATTGGAGGAGTTGATTTTAAAAATCTAACCATCAAAGTTGGAAATGCTACAATTACCTATGGGAATTTTCTACAAAATGTCATTGATTTCTTAATTGTTGCTATTTGCATTTTCATTATTGTCAAAATCGTTAACAAATTCTTATCGATTCACAAACAAGAAGAACCAAAAGAAACAAAACCTAAGAAAAGTGAAGATATCCTTCTTCTAGAAGAAATTAGAGATCTATTAAAAAAAGAAGGAACTAATAAAAAGAAATAATTAAAGAGAACTATATAGATGATCAAAGGCGTCATTTATATAGTTTTTTTGTACTCTAATCAAGTCATTAGAAAAGCAATAAAAATTAGCACTCATATATTGACATTTGCTAACCATAATAATATAATGATATTGGCACTTGAAATAAAGTAGTGCTAGGAGGTGTTTATGCTTACTGATAGGCAAAAAGAAATATTAAAATTAATTGTATTAAATTATATTCAATTGGCAAAACCAGTTGGTTCTAAACTACTTTGTAAGCGTCTAAACTGTTCTAGTGCTACTGTTCGAAGTGAAATGGCAACATTAGAAGAACTTGATCTACTAGAAAAAACACATACTTCATCAGGAAGAATCCCTAGCGAAAAAGGATATCGATATTATGTAGATCACTTGATGAATCCCAAAGAAATCAATGGCGAAGATATGCTAAAACTTCAAATTATTTTTAGGAATAATGAATTAGAACTAAGTGATTGCTTAAATCAAAGTCTAAAATTGATTGCAGAAATGACTTCTTATACATCTATCGTATTAGGAAAAACAAGTCATGAAAATCATTTAAAAGAAGTAAGTGTTGTTCCACTAAATAGTTCAGAAATGATTACCATTGTAATCACTGATAAAGGTCACGTAGAACATAAAAAGGTATCATTTAAAAATGTATCTCTAGAAGAAATTAAAAGAGCTGTAGAATTAATTAATGACCTAATAGTAGGAACTCCAATTGATGAAGTTAGTAGCAAGTTAGAATTTGAGATTAAACCAATTATTGGACGTTATGTTAAAGAACATGAAATTGTCTACAACACATTCTATCAAGTGTTTAAAGATTTTTCTAACCTGGAGGAATTTTCCAATGAGCAAAAATACGCACATTTCGGTGGAACCAAACACACCCGCAGAAGTCAAGACCCGCATACCTGGCTCAGAGCTGAAGCGGGCGGTGAATCCTGGCTCCGCATACCGCCGGTTGAAGGTTCTGCTGAAGCGGGCCGGCCTCCCGAACATTCGTTTCCACGACGGGCCTGTTAAAATAGGACTAAATCAGCAACACCCCACAGCAAGGGGCGCACTGGTTTAGTCCTGTTTTTATTCTATGAACATAGAAGGAGGCCAAAATGAGCAAAACAGCCAAAAGTACGGCAATCTGTAACCAGAAAGGCGGAGTTGGCAAGACTGTAACAACGGTCAATTTGGGAATCGGGCTGGCACGGGAAGGCAAGAAGGTCCTCCTGGTGGACGTAGACCCCCAAGGTTCGCTTACCGCC
>JAAWDC010000008.1 GCA_022793565.1 Bacilli bacterium | reverse complement strand
ATCGGATCTACATAATCATATTTAATTAGATCGTCTCCTGTGATGATGTCGTATTCAAATTGATTGGTTGGAGCTTTATGCACCTCACAGAACTTGATAAATTCCCCTGTTGGAGCTGTCATACAATGAGTTAAAGCATTAATAGCTGAAACCTTCAAAACATTTTCAGCATTTTGATATGCTTTGTTTTTTGTTGTTTGAATATAAATTCCATATGCTGATACTGCAAGTCCTAAAATAATTCCCAAAATAATTATTGTGGCCAATAATTCTACTAAGGTAAACCCATCTTTTTTTCTTTTCATAAATTTTAATCTCTAATTCTTTCTCTTCGTATTATATATTTTTAATTATACCTTTTCTTTGACAGATTTACAAGTATATCTGTAGCTTCTTTGTTTGGGTAAAAATTTATTTGATTCAGTTTATATTCAATAAAAAAACACTAGTTACTCACTAGTGAATGTTCTACATTAAATTGTAACTGTTTGGGTTATAACTTGAAGTTTGTGGTTCTTCTCCAAATGGCATTATTGTTGGAATTCTATTTTCAATTCTAGAAACTCTAGATCTTAATCGATTTACTTCTCTTTCCAAAGAGAAGATACGGTTTTCTAATCTTCTAATTTCTCCACTACAGTTGCATGGAGGTCTTCCAGGTATATTAAAGTTTGGGTTAAATCCTGGTTGCATCGTATAAGATGGGTCCATTGAATTATTCATAAAACATCTCCTTAAAACATTTTCTTTCTTTATAACATTATATGTTATATAATAAAAACGGTGATAAGATGCGACTTAGAAATGTAAAAAATAAACAGCAGATTATGGATGCTTCAAGTTATCTTGTGAAAGATCCAATTCAATACTGTGGAAAATGGAATACATATTTTAATAATAGCCAGCCAATTCATATTGAAATTGGTACTGGAAAGGGTCAATTTATTATAGGTATGGCTCTTTCTCATCCAGAAATTAATTTTATTGGAATTGAGAAATATGACAGTGTAATTGCGCGTGCCTTAGAAAAGATTCCAGAGAATATTTCTAATTTATGTATGATTCGAATGGATGCTTTAATGATTGATCAGGTTTTTTCTAAAGAAATTGAGACAATTTATTTAAACTTTTCTGATCCTTGGCCTAAAAAGAGACAGACAAAGAGACGTCTTACAAGTGAAGTTTTTTTGAAGAAATATGATTCTATTTTTTATCAAGATGCTACTATTGTACAGAAAACTGATAATCGACAATTGTTTGAGTATTCTTTGTGTTCTTTTAGTCAATATGGATATCAATTTATTGATCTTTCCCTTGATTTACATCATTCTTTGATAGAAGGGAATGTTATGACGGAGTATGAAGAGAAGTTTTCTAAAAAAGGACAATCTATTTTTTACGTATCTGCGGTTAAAAAACTGTCTAGTCATACAAAAAAAGATTGATTTTATTTTTCTTTAGGAAATAATTTGATATAATAAGTCTATAGTAGGTGAAATATGAAGAAATTACTTTTAATGTTTTCTTTGATTTTCTTCTTATCTGGATGTTCTTTGGTTCGTGTGCAGGAACAATCTTATGAGGAGATTGTAAAAGATGTTTTAACACCAAATTTTACACTAAAAAATGTGTCTTCTGAAGGGTATTCTTATTATTTACCCAAGGGAGTATTGTTGAAGAAAAATCAAACGTTTAATTCAGTTCTTTATTACAATCATCGAAAGATGTATTTGTATGTAGATGCATTGTCCTACTATCACAAGGTAGAGAGTGATTATCAGAGTGATGAGAATAACTATTATTCTTTAAAAATTGATCAAAATGGGAAACAGGGTTATTTAGAGATTACTCAAATTTCTACAAAATATTTTGTTGAATTTATGTACCATTATTCTAAGATAGAAGCCTATGTAGAAGCAGAGGATTTGAAGAAGACAATAACGCAGATGGCATACATTTTAAATAGTGTACAGTTTCAGGATGCAGTTTTAAGTACTTTAATTGGAGATCAGACCTTGGATCATAATGAGGAGAATTTTAATATTTTTAAACCAAAGAGAGATGACGAAATTTTCTTAGATTATGGGGAGCAGGATCAAGATTCCTCTAGTGATATTAAAGATGAGGATCGTTTGGAAGTTGAGGATAAAGTAGAATAAGGAAGAGGTGCTTTATGGGACTTTTAGAGAAATTAAAAAATACCTTCTTTGAAGAAGAATATGTGGAAGTAGAAGAAGCAGAAAGTGGGAAAAAGAAAGCCCAAAAAGAAGTAAACCCAATTGCTAAAAAAGTAGAAGTAGTTGAAAAGAAACAAGAAGTACGTGAGATAGAAGAATTTTCTTCTACTCGGGAATTAGCTCAAGTTACAGAGACTTTAGAAATTGAAAGTCAAGCAGATACTGAATTATTAAAAACGGAAGTGGAACTACCTTATTTTGAGGATGAGGATTTTGTTGAGACTGATTATCCTTCAACGTCTTATCAAAAAGAAGATCAGAAAAAGGTATATGGAGAAGATCCAGAGGAAATTTATTCTCATTTAGAATTTGACAATTCAGATTTAAATAAGGGACCATATAAAAATACGAAGGAAGGAAAATCTAATTTTAAACCAACACCGATTATTTCACCAATTTATGGAATTTTGGATAAAAATTATAGAAAAGAAGAGGTGGTTGATAAGAAAGATAAACCAAGTAGTTATGTTTCTCGAAAAAATGCAGATTTAGATTCTGTTCGAAGGAAGGCTTTTGGAGGTTTAGAAGAAGATTTCAATTATGTGGAAGCGAAGGAAGAAAAGGATGATTTAGAAGATAATCTACTTTATGATATGACTGATACTGATGGAACTCCAGCTGTAAATAAAGTGACTTTAGCGGATGCAGAGGAATATTTTGAAGATTTGGGGTTAGAATATAATATAGACTATAAGGATGTGCGACATGAGAGAGCAACAGGAAGACGTAGTCAAGTTACTCCTGAAGGTACAATGGATTCTTCTGAGTCATTTGTAAATTCTTCTAATCGTTTTGAAGAAACCGAAGATTTTCGAGCAATTTCTAATATGGATGAGGCTTCTGATGAAAGTAGAGAGGAAAGTTCAAAGCTAGAGGACAATTTGTTTGATTTAGTAGATTCTATGTATGAGGATAAGGAGTGATAGAAATGGAAGCATTGATGGAGTTTTTTCCTATCGTTATCTATTGTTTGGCAATTGCCTTAATGATTTTACTGATGGTGTTTATTGTAAAATTAATGCATACCGTAGATAGAGTAAATCGTATTTTAGATGATGTTGAGAGAAAAACTAGATCTTTAAATGGTTTGTTTCATGTGATTGATAGTGTTACAGATACTTTATCCGTTTTTAGTGATACACTAGTTTCTGGAATTACGGGTATTGTTGGAAAAATATGGCCAAAAGGTAGAAATAGGAAACGAAAGAAAGATAAGGAGATGGATGATTATGAGTAAAGAGAAAAAAGTTAAAAAAGGTGGGGCAGGTAAATTTTTATTAGGAGCTGCTGTTGGAGCTGGACTTGGAATTTTATTTGCACCAAAAGCAGGTAGTGAGACTAGAAAAGATTTGAAAAAGAAGTTTGATGAGCTTGTTAGAAAAGTAAAAGAAATCGATATGGAGGATGTTAAGGAAGAACTTCAAAATAAAATTGATGAAATTAAAGAACAATTAGAAGATCTTGATAAGGAAAAAGTAATCGCAATCGCAAAGAAAAAGGGGAACCAAATTAAAGAGAGTTGTGAACAATTAGTTCAAATGGCAATCGATAAGGGAACTCCTGTTTTAGAAAAAGCGGCAAATGAGGTTCGTGAGAAAACGATTGAAGCAGTGAAAGAAGTTCTAGAAAAGTTAGAAGGATCTGAGAAGAAAGCTAAGTAGTTCTATTAACCAAGCAGAGTAGGCTTGGTTTTCTTATGCTTATATTTATCTATAAAAGTTCTGGATAGAAGAATTTTATAGAGGGACATTTGAAGTATATGCTTTGATTTTTAAGATGGATTTTAAAGGTATTTTGTAGAAAAATCAATATAGGATCTAGTGCTCATTTTTGATTTATAATTTTATTTTTTTCTTTCGATTTTTTTGATTTTATGATATTATAATATTGTCTTTTATTTAATGAAAAGGAATAATTCAGTAGTTATTTTAATATTGTTTTAGAGAATTTACGGTTGGTGGAAGTAAGTCAGTCTAAAGTAACGAATTACACTATTCCTAGTTAAATCAGGTAATTCTGTTATCAATGAAAGTGGATAAGTTATGCTTATCAATTAAGGTGGTACCGCGATTTTTTCGTCCTTATGGATTAAAGAATCGCGTTTTATTTTGAGGAGGTGGTTTTATGCATACAGAATATGAAGTAAGAGTATTAGAGATCAATGTTGAAGAAGTAGAGGAGAAATTGAAAGAGGTAGGTGCTATTTTTGAGTGGGATCGTCTTCAAAAACGATATACCTATGACTTTCATCCAGTGGAACCAAAGAAATGGATTCGTCTTCGAACGAATGGGGAAAATACTACACTAACGATTAAGAATGTTGTTTCTTCCAAGATCGATGGAACTAAGGAATTAGAAATTGTGGTTGATGATTTTGAACGTACAAATTTGATTTTAAATGAGCTTGGGTATCATCCTAAGGCTTTTCAAGAAAATCGAAGAAGAAAGTATGTTTTTCAGGGAGTGGAAATTGATATTGATTCTTGGCCTTTCATTCCTACTTATTTAGAAATTGAGGGACCAAGTGAAGAGAAAGTATATGAAGTTTTATCTATCTTGGGATTAGAAAAAGATTCTGTTACTAGTAATGATGTAGAGAAAGTTTATTTAGATTATGGATATAATATTAATGATATTTTTGAACTTAAATTGGAGGAGGAAAGAAAATGAAATTTTTTGATGAATTAAAATGGAGAGGACTAGTAAAAGATGTTTCTAGTCCAGAAATTGAAAAAAAATTAAATGAGGAAAAGGTTACATTTTATTGGGGAACTGATCCGACAGCAGATAGTCTTCATTTAGGACACTATTCATCTTTAGTGACTGCGAAAAGACTCGCTCTTGCGGGGCATCATCCCATTCTTTTAGTTGGTGGAGCGACTGGACTTATTGGTGATCCTAGACCTACAGCGGAGCGTGAAGTGATTGCGAAGGAAACAATCGAGAAAAACTTAAAAGGAATTTCAGCACAGGTTTCTAGGTTATTTAATGGAAAGGCAGAAATTGTAAATAATTTTGATTGGACGAAAGATTTTAGTTTTTTGGATTTTTTAAGAGATGTCGGGAAATATATTAATGTGAATTATATGCTGAATAAAGATATTATTCGAAGGAGATTGGATACAGGTATTACTTTTGCCGAATTTGCATATACTTTAATTCAAGGAAATGATTTTTTGGAATTATTTTTGAAAAAAGATTGTATTCTTCAAGTAGAGGGATCTGATCAGTGGGGAAATATTACTACAGGAATTGAATTGATTAAGAAGAAAACTGGAAAAGAGGCGTATGGCTTTACAATGCCTTTGATCTTGGACCGATTTGGGAACAAATTTGGTAAGAGTGAAGGAAATGCTTTATGGCTTGATAAAGAGAAAACTTCTTCTTATGAACTTTATCAATACCTAATTAATACTGATGATGAAATGGTGATTCCATATCTAAAAGTATTTACGTTTTTATCTGTTGAAGAGATTGAAGCATTAGATAAGTTAAATCGTGAGCATCCAGAAAAAAGGGAAGCTCATCAAGCACTTGCACGTGAAATTATTACGGATCTACATGGGGCTCAAGAGTACCAAAAGGCTTTGGAT